>JAVVFK010000052.1:0-12190 GCA_032251015.1 Elusimicrobiales bacterium | reverse complement strand
GCGCGCGGAAAAGCCCCGCGCGCCCGGCGGCGGCCCGCCCGCCGGGGACGAAACAGTAGGAGCAGGACATGTCGCAGTCACGCGTCAGGTAGACCGAGAGGTGGTCGGGCCTCCTCATCGCGAAGTCCCCGCGGGCCTGTTGAGCGAGATCTGCCCTCCCGCCACGGCGAGCATAACGGGCCGCGCGGCGCCCGGCGGGGCGGCCCGGAAGCCGGCGTCTCCGCGCAGTTCCAGGTAGTCGGCGCGGGGGCCGGCGCAGACGGGCGAAAGGCCGCAGCGCCGGCAGGCTGCGACGCGGCGCTTCTCTCCCAGGTAGGTCCCGTCGCCTCTCGTCAGGCAGTCGGCGTCGCGCGCGTGAGCCTCGAAACCCTGCAGGAAACAGAGGGGCACCCCGTCGACCAGGCATGGCAGGCCCAGCCGCCGCGCGGCGGCCAGGGCCTTGCGCAGGTAAGGGCTGACGCGCCGCAGGTCGGGCACCAGCCACGGCCTGTCCTTCACCATCCCTTTCACTTTGACGAAGTTGAGAGCTACATAAAAAAGCCCGGGGAAATTCCGGGCCGCGTAGGCGACATAGGCGGGCAGCTGCCGGTAATTGAGGGAATTTATAACGCAGACCAGGGAGGCGGCGCGCGGACCGGCCGCGGCCACCCGTTTTATGACGGCGGCCTGCGCCTTGAGGCGCCCGCGGGTGCCGGTAAGCTCGTCGTGGGTCTTCGGCAGATGCGAAGGGAAGTTGAAGTGGAAATGACCGACCCCGGCCTTCCTGAGCGAGGCGAAACGCGCCGGCGTAAGCGCGAGCCCGTTGGTCAGCACGGTTATGTCCCGGGTGCCTCGGCGCGCCGCGGCGCGCACCCAGCGCTCCAGCTCCGGCGAAAGCAGCGGCTCCCCTCCCTCGAAGACCAGCGCGGGATAACGCCGCTCCAGCACTTCGCGGATCTGGGCCCGGGTCATCAGGCGGTCCTCGCCGCGCGCCGAGCAGTAGAGACAGTCCCTGCCGCACCTGTCGGTCACGAAAACGTTCGGCTCCATGGGAGAAGGAGCGCGCTTTGGGTGCGGCATCGCCTAACCCGCCCTCTTCATCGGCTTCAGTTCCGAATCTCCGAAGCGCCGCAGGTACTCGGTCCAGATGCCCTCGCATATATTATAGACGGCGCAGGCACGGCAGCGGCCGGTCTTGCCGCGGCCGACCGTCCTGCGCGAGAGCGTGGCGTCCGGGTTCCTGAAATCGGGCGCCCAGTGCTCGGTGGAGAACAGCGCGCGCTCGTTCATCTCGCTTATCTGGCCCAGGTAGCCGCGGAAATGGCAGAGCGGCACGTAGCGGACCTTCCACTGCCCGAGGCCGGCGGCATTGCCTACGTCCAGGGCCTTCTTCATCCATGGCGCCGCGGCCGAGATGCGCGGGACCAGAGCGTCGAAATCCGTCATCGCGCCGCCGTAGTTGGGGTCCACGAAAATATACTCCACGTTCCTCACGCCGCGCGACTCGTAAAGCCGGGCTACGCCGGGCATGAACCGCATATTCTGCTTCACGACGGTGGTATTGCCGTTTATGCGCGTGAAGCCGAGGCGGCGCAGATTGGCCATACCCCTGAGCAGCTGACGGAAACTGCCCGGGCTCCTGGTCAGCCCGTCGTGCACCGCCGCGGTGTGACCGTGCACGGAGAAGATGACGGTGTCGAGCCCGGACCTGACGGCCGCGGCCGCGAAAGACGGGGCCGAGAACATCCTGCCGTTGGTGGCGGTCACGACCTCCTCTATCCCCATCTTTTTGGCGGCGGCTACTATAGACAGGAAATCCGGCCGTATCGTGCACTCCCCTCCTATGAGCTCCAGGATGCGGGCTCCTTTGCGGCGCGCCGCGGCCACTTCGCGCAGCAGCTCGGCCGTGGTCTTCTCGGGCAGCGCGCGCTTTTCCGCGCCGACACAAAATCTGCAGTTGTTGTTGCAGGAGTAACCGGCAAAGAGAACGATCTTGAGTCTTCTTTCTTCCAGTTGGGGCATCATAGATTATTTGAGCAAAGCTGCGAGGTTGCGGTCCAGCAACAGGGTGAGGCAGCAGCCGGCGAATATCCATAGCGCAAAAGGCCGTCCTTTCACCATCTCTACTTTCGGGGTCTCGCCCGGGAGACGGCCCATCCACTCTTTCAGCGCGGAGAGCTGTTCTTCGTCCAGGCCGTCCTTGAAACAGTCGTCGAAGACGCCGCAGAAAGCCGGGTTGGCCCGCAGCATCCTTACCGACCCGGAGGAAAGAACGCCCCCCGGCTCCAGCTCCGCGACCGTCAGGTAGTCCATATCTTTCTTCTCCATCAGGAATTCCATCATGGCCCGCCCGGCGACTAGGATGAGGCTGAACTTGAAAACGTTTATGATAGCGTACTTAAGCATCATCACCATGTGGCCGAAAAAGAAGAAATACCCCAGCACCAGGTAGAGAGGGTAGAAGATCATCGTCGCCCAGGACCAGAGACGGCTCTTGAAAAGCCGGGCGACCTTCTCCCAGAGAAAGAACATGAAGAAATAAAGCAGTTCCGTCCTGGCGAACAGGCCGCTCAGAAGTCCGCGGCTTTCCATCACCAGAACCTGCTGCAGCAGGAAGATCATGGTCATGTTCGCCAGCAGCAGGGCGGCCCGCGCGCGGTTCTTGCTGCCGCCTTCGCCCAATTGCGCGAAGCGTCCCTTAATGTCGGACCAGACCTTGCCGAAATAATCGGCGGGCGTGGCCGAACGGAAACCGTCCGCCAGGAACTTACCGATCGTGTAGAGCGCCGCCGCCACGAAGATGTTGATCAGGACGACCAGGAAGAGGTAGCCGGGCATGTTCCCGATGAAAGGGTTGATGAGCGGCAGCCAGGCCGCCGAGATCATGAAGAACTTGGCGTCCCCGGCCGGCCAGACCTCGGAATACCAGAGGATAAGCCCGGCCAGGACCGTGAGCGCCGCGTGGCCGGCCCACAGGCGGTAGAAATTCCAGTTGAGATAATCAGTTACCTCCCCGGTCCAGCCGAGCAGTGAATTAACGGTCATAAGACCCAGGGCCAGAAGGAGAAGTTTGCAGCCGGCCGCGGTCTGGGCGTTGGGGATCTTCTTGAGAGCCAGGTCCGTGTTCACCACCTTCACGGCCCAGGCGGCGAAGACCACCGCGGAAACTACGGCGTAGACTTTCATGAACATACGGGTCTCAACTCCTCCGCTCCGAAAGCCTTCCGGTATTCTTTCATCAGCCCGGGGCACCCGGACCGCAGCGAGCAGCGTCGGCAGGCGGCTGGATAGCAGCGGTCCTCGCGGGGCAGGGTGGTCCAGCATTTCGCCCGAAGGGCTGGCGGGACCAGGCAGAGCGGGAAATGGTAGAGCCGGAAATCCGGGAAGGCGGCGATCAGGCCGGCCGCGGCCCCTATGACGCTGGCTGATTCCGGCAGCCGCAGCGCTAGGCGGCGGTGATTGGCCAGGGACATCCCCTCTATCTCGTAATGAATGGCCGTCACGCGGTACGGCCGCAGGCCGCGGAAGGCGCGTCGAAGGAAAGCGAGCGTGCCGCGGAAAGCTTTTATGTTCAGGCGGTGCAGGACCAGCCTTATCTCCACTTCGGGACCGCCCCGGGCGGCCAGCAGGGCGCGCAATCCCTTCACGGTCTGGGAGAAGGACCCCTTAACGCCGGCTATCCTGTCGTGCAGCGCGGCAGTTCCGGCGTGCACGGGTATGCCCACCGCGAAAGGCGGCGCCGCGGCCCGCAGGAAGCGGCGGGCGAAATCCGGGTCGGCGAAGCGGCGGCCGTTGGTGAGCAGCGTGATGTTCACCCCGGGCAGGCGGCGGCGGAAATAGGCGATCAGCTTCAGGAAATCCGGATGCAGCGTCGGCTCGCCGCCGGTCAGGTTTACGAAGCCGGAGTCGTCGGCGTTCTTGAGATAGGTCTTGCCCATGCCGCGCAGATAGCGCTCCATCTTGCGCACCTGCCACTCGAGCGAATACTGTCCGGAGTCCTGGGCCGGGAACGAGGCCATGTTGGTGCACATCACGCACCGGTTGTCGCACTTGTTCCAGACGGCTATGTCGGGCATCTAGGCTCCGCCGCTGCCGGCGTCCTCCTTCACCCAGGATTCGAGGACCCGCCTGTCGGACGGTCTTGCCAGCCGGCGGAAGACGGCGGAAAACATGCGCTTCTGTATGGCGCACCAGGAACCCGAAGCGATATCGCCCCAGGGCGAGCCCTGCGTCTCGTAATTATGCACGGGACAGACTCCGCACCAGGGCTTGTAGGCGCAGCGGAAGCAGGAGGGCTGGTTCTCCAGGCAGGAAGCGGCGGCGCAGAGACGGGAGGCCGGAGAGGAGGCGGCCGCAGCCGGCGTCAGGGAACCCAGGCGCCCGACCCTGAAAAGCTTGTCTCCGCGCGCCCCGACCATGCGGCCCTCGTCGCAGGTGTAGACCTCGCCGTCCCAGTCATAGGCGAGCTGGCCGGCCGCCGCGCCGCAGGGCGAACGCAGGTCCAGGTAGTTTGGATCCTCGCGCAGCAATATCTTGCGCGCCAGCAGGGCGGCGTTCCTCTCTACGAACCTTTCGCCGGCGCGGTTTATCTTCAGGATATAATCCAGGGCCTTCTCGTAGAAATCACCGAAATCGTCCGGCGAATACCCTATCTCGTTCCATACGGAGCCGGCGTAACCGATAGGCGAGAGCGGGCGCAGGAAGATCCCCCCCAGCCCCAGCCGCCGGTACTCCTCCACTATCTCCTTCTCCCTGCCCAGCGAAAGGCGGGTGGTGGTCATCAGGGCCGATGGCAGCGAATCCTTCTTCCCTCCTGCGGCCCTTAAGCGGAATTCCTCAAGCCAGCGCGCGGCGGGAGCGTGGGAGGAACCGCCGAGGCGGCGGCGGTTGGCGTCGTGCAGGTCCGCCGGGCCGTCGAGCGAGGTGCAGACCGAGACCCCGCGAGAGACCAGGAAATCCGCTTTTTTCGCGTCCATCAGCGCGAGGTTGGTCACGACGGTAAGGGCGAGGTCCTTGCCGGCGCGCCGGTTGGCGCGCAGCGCGTAGTCCGTCGCGTCCGCCAGGACGGGCCAGTTCAGCAGCGCCTCCCCACCCTGGAACTCCAGCGTCACCGAAGGGGAAACGGAGGCGAGGGCCGAGTCCACCGCCAGCCTTGCCGTGGCGCGGGCCATATCCTCGCCCTTTTTCCCGCCGCAGGAGGCGCGGCAATAGACGCACGCCAGGTTGCAGCGCAGCGTCAGCACCAGTATATGCAGGCTGGAGCCCTGGAAAAGACAGGAGGAAAGGGAACGGATGTCCTTGCGCGCAGCTTCCAGGTCCATACTGTCGCGGAAGAAATGAAGCGGCTCCAGCCGGCGGGCCAGCGCGGAGCCGGCCGGTATGCCGCCGGAGGAGGAGAGCGCTCTCAGCTCGGCCCGGGACAGCAGCGCCCAGCCGCCGGCGTCGTTGGTGACCAGGGCGCCGCCCGGCAGCCGCTCGCTGCGGAAAAGAACCGGCTTGAGCTTTCGCGCGCTCATCGGCGCTCCCCCGCACGGGCCGGCACGGGACTGAACTCGTCCCAGCCGTAAAGTTCGGGATACTCTTTCCAGGGGCCTTCGCATTCGGCGAACCAGCGGCAGCGCCGGCACTCCTCGCGCTTTGTTTTGCCTTCGTTGCGCCGGTAATCGCCGTAGCTTTCCAGGTAGAGATCGGCGTCCGAGACGGGCCCCTCGGGTATGATCCGCTCGGCCACGAGGTCCTCGTAACCGGCCATAAGACAGAAAGGAACGGCTTCCGTATAACACCGCAGGCCGGCCGCGCGGCCGACATCGAGGGCCTCTTTCATGTACGGCAGAGCGTCGCTCTTCCTGGGCACGAGTTCGCGCCGCTTCTCCCAGGCGGTCCCCACCATGTGCACGAACGCCAGCTGGAACTGATCTATGCCCAGGCGGACGAGCAGCCGGGCAAGGGCCGGCATATCTTTATAGTTCCGCGAAGTGACCACCGTGTTGGTCAGGACATAAAGGCCCAGTTTCTTGCAATTAGCTATCCCGTTTACGACCTGGGCGAAGCTGCCCGGTGCCCTGGTCAGCCCTTCGTGGACGGCCGCGGTGGAACCATGCAGCGAGGGGCCCATCTCCGTCACGCCGGCGGCCTGCAGGCGGCGGCAATAGTCGAGGTAGGCGAACCGCCTCCCGTTGGTCTGCACCTGTATCGTGGTATAGCCCAGTTTTTTCGCGAAGCGCACGGCCCCCAGCAGCCACGGGTGCATCGTCGGCTCGCCGCCGGTGAAGACGACTCCGCCTATCCCCCTGCCTCTGGCGCTTTCCAGCAATTCCCTTATCTGCGCCGGTGTCTTACGCGCGGCGGAGTCGCGCTTATGTCCCTGGGCGCAAAAGTCGCAGAGATTGTTGCAGTCGAAACCGACTTTGATGTCTATTCTCTTCATACGCCGGGAGCCGTTTCAGGCCTCATAGGCGGCCCATTTCTCGAGGACCCGGCGCGGGCCGGGACGGGCGAACCTGTCCAATATGATACCGAAGACCCCTTTGTAAAGAGCGCAGCGGCCGTTGGAGACCATATCGCCCCAGAAAGAGCCCTGTGATACGTAATTGTAAGCGGGGGAAACGCGGCAGTAAGGGCTGAGAGCGCAGCGCTCGCAAGCCGGAGAGGTCAGTTCCTGGAAACATGAAAGCAGCAGTGCCCTGGCCGCCGGAAGCGCGAGCAGAGAACGGAAATCGGAGGAGAACACCGAACCCAGGCGGAAGAGATCGTCGCCGGAAGCCGCCAGCATGCGCGCCTCGTCCGAGGGATAGACGGAACCGTCGGGACCGTAGGCCAGGCGCACCGCGAGATCCAGATTGCGGTACCTCGGCCGTTCGCCGCCCAGCAGCTGGGAGACGAAGAGACGCGCGCCTTTCTCATAGACTTTGACCCCGCGGGCGCCCAATTCAAGCATGCGGTCCAGCGCGCGGGCGTAAAAACCGCGGAATTCGGCCGCGGAATACCCCTGCCCGCCGCCGGCGGCCAGGCCGAACGGGTCGAGCGGGCCGAACTGCGCCCGCTCCAGCCCCAGCCGGACGAATTCGTCCACTATCGCCTCCGGCGCGGCCAAAGAACCGCGGGTCACCGTACAGATGGCGTTCGGGGCCTCGAATCCGGGCGACCTCCCGCGCGCCGCGGCTATGCGTCCAAGCCATTTCTCCACCAGGGCGTGGGAACTTCCGCGCGGCAGCGGCCGCTGCGCGTCATGCAGGGCCGCCGGACCGTCGAGCGAGGTACAGACCGTAACGCCTTCCTCCGCCAGGAAGGACAGCTTCTCCCGGTCCATCAGCGTCAGATTGGTGACCACGGAAAAATGAAGGGCCCTTTTCTCCTTCGCCGCGCGGGCCCGGGCGCGGCGCACTATCCGCTTCAGAACATTGAAACCCAGCAGCGGCTCGCCGCCCTGGAACTCTATGAGAAGGGGCGCGGTTCCCGAGCCGAAGATAAAATCCACCGTCCTGTCCGCCGTCGCGGCGTTCATATCGCCGCCGGAGGCGGAGCCCGAAGGGGAGGAAACGGCGCAATAGGAGCAGCGGGAGTTGCACCGGCTGGTAAGAGAGATTATGTGAACGCCGGGCCCGGCCCAGTCACCCAGGTAGCGCGCCCGCAGCTCGGACAGGGCGGACGGCATATCTAGATTCTCGCGCAGGAAATAAGCGGCGGAGAGCTTTTCCCTCAGCGTCCCCGGCGGGACCGAGCCCCGGGCGAAAGCCCCGAAATCCTTTTCGGACATAAGCAGGGCGCGGCCCTGGTCGTTGGACACTAAACGGGAACCGCCCGCTCTGAAAACGCGGAAATAAGAAGGTGGATCGAACTTTTTTTTCATCCGAAGAATAGCGGGGAAAAACGGAAGGGAACACGGCCGCGGATCCCGGCCGGCCGCGCGCGGGCGCGGGCCGGCCGGGAGGCGCTCAGCACCAGCCGCCGCGGGCGTGCGAGCCGTGCGAACCGTGCGAACCGTGCGAGCCGTGCGAACCGTGCGAGCCGTGCGAGCCGTGGGAAGAATGAGAGCCGTGCGAGGAATGCGAGCCGTGCGAGCCGTGCGAGCCGTGCGAACCGTGGCTCTGATGGCTGACGTGCCTGTCCGCACCCGCGCCGCCGTGCTGAAAGTAGTTCGTGTGTACCGACTGCGCGCTGGCCTGGTCCACCAGGGCGGTGCCGAGTATTCCAAGCGCGAGGCCGGTCTTCACGATATCGGCGTCCAGCATCTTTCCTTCCTCGCTGTTGAGGAACATCTTGATGTTCTTTTTTATATTCGATGGCTTCTTTTTCATAAAGGATTCTCCCCCGTGCCCGTTTAGCCTCTTTCTCCCATGGCCGAAAGCAGCGCCTTGGTCACTATAATGCCCGCGACTTTAGAGTTCTTTCTGGCGAGGTCCAGGCGGCACTGCTGGTTGAGGACCTCGTTGGCGAAGGCACCCTCAAGCTCCTCGTTCCCGGCCGGCAGGACTGCCCTGGTGCCTCCCGCTTCTTTCCGCGTCCTCACTTCCTCCCTGGAGGAGAAGACGAAAGCCGCCAGCCTGACGGCCTCCTCCGAATACACCGCCGAGCTGAAGAGCAGCCCCGCGTCGGAAAGTTTATTTTTTTTCATTTTCCACCCACTTCGCCAGCGCCCGGCCCTTGCCGGGGGACTTGAGATAGGAGAACAGAACGCCGAAGATGCCCTTGAACAGCGCGCACCTGTCGTTGGACGGCATATTGCCCGCCAAAGAGCCCTGCGCCTCGTAATTGAACACCGGGCATACTCCGCAGTACGGCCTGTATGCGCAGCGGTGACAGTAGGGCTGCGTTTCCAGGTTCGAGGCCGCGGCGCAGGCCTTGGAGGCGTCCGAGACGATGACATCCCTGTACTTGCTGGTACGCACGTTGCCGACCCTGAAGATCGGGTCGCCGGCCCAGGCGGCCATTCGGCCCTCGTCGCAGGTGTAGATATCCCCGTCGAAATTATAGGCCAGCTGGCCTATCGCCGCGCCGCAGGGGCAGCGGGAGTCCAGGAACCCCGGGTCCTTGGCGCTGATTATCTTCTCCAGAAGCATGACGGCCATCTTCTCGCGCAAAGGCACGCCTTTGCGGTTGAGGCTCAGGATATAGCTCAGGCTCTTGCGGTAGAACTCCGTGAACAGGGCCGCGTCGTAGCCGATCTCGCCCCATTTGGTCTTGGCATAGCCCAGCGGCGCAAGGGGCCGGAGAAAGATTTCTTCAAGGCCCTGCTTGACGTATTCGTCGATTATCTCCTTATACTTCGGCAGCGACCGGCGGGTAACCGTCAGCAGCGCGCCGGGCTTGAAGACCGGCACCCCTCCCTTCTGCGTATCGTGCTTCTCGCGGAAATAACGCAGCCATTTCACGGTCACCGCGTGGGAATCTCCGCCGGCGTAGGCGCGGTTGGCGTTGTGCAGAGCCGCGGGGCCGTCCAGCGAGGTACAGATGGAGATCTCGTTATCCAGCAGGAATTTTGCCTTCTCCTCGGTCATCAGCGCGAAGTTGGACACCAGCGCCAGGCGCAGCCGCCTGCCCGAGGCCTCGGCTTTGCGGCGCGAATAAGTCACGGTCTCCTTCAGCACGTCCCAGTTGAGCAGCGGCTCTCCGCCCTGGAACTCTATGGTGATGGAAGGATTCGGGGAGTTGAAGGCGAAATCGACGCATTTTTTGGCGGTGGCGGCCGACATGTCGGTGCCCTTCGCTTCGGCGCCGCCGGCGCCGGACTGGCAGTAGGAGCAGCCGTGGTTGCAGCGCAGCGTCAGCACGAGGATATGCAGCCCGGGACCGGAGCCCAGGTAGGCGTTGCGGGTCCTCCAGGCCTGGGCGAGACCGTCGAAATCCAGCTGGTCGCGCACGAAACCATTAGCCAGCAGCCCCGCCGCGCCGGTCGTTTTTTTGCCGGCCAGCAGCGCCGGCAGTTCGCGGGCGGGAACGAAGACGTGATTGCCTTGATCGTTTGTCACCAGGCAATCGGGGCCCAGGCGCTCCCAGGCCACGTAAGGGGCTCCGCCCGCAGGGGCCTTTTTACTTTTTTTTCGAACGATTTTTGACGCCATGTTTATCTTCCCATCTCCTGGTGATGCCGAGGGGGTCTTTGCCCGGGGCAGACTCCGACTTGATCTCCTGCTCGACCTGCGCTATAAGCGCGTCCAGCTCCTTTTCCTGCTCCGGGGTGAGCCCGGCCGCCGGCGCCGGCGCGGGGGCGGGCTCGGGATCGGAAAGAGCTTTGAGTATCATGAACTCCCGGAGGCCCTTATTCTCTTCGAAAAGCGCCTCGCGTACGGCTTCGTCCTTGAGCGCGGCGCGAAAGCGCGCGGCGAGTCCGGACAAGGGAACACCCGCCTTCGGACGCAGCGCCACGGACAACGAACCGGGGCCGGCGGGCGAGATAAAAGCGTAAGCGGCGTCGGACAGGGAATAGGCCGCATAGCGCGCGGCCTCCGGAGAATATTTTTTCAAACTGATTTTTTCTTTAACAGCCCTTGATGCGTTGCTCTTTTTCACTATGAATCTCTCCTTTAAAAGGCTGCGGCGGCCGGTCAATTCGATATACGGCAACAGATCATCTGGCCGCGCCAGTCCCGCCCGAAGCCCAGACGGCCGACGGGATTGCCTCCGTCGTCGACCAGGAAGCCCCACTGGCGCACCACGCCATCGCCGTAATTTCCCATTATGCGCTCTCCCGCGGCGCAGGAGGTCATACCTGCCGCCCCGTAATTTACGCGGCGGCAGGAACCGCTGATGCTGCCGGCCACCGTCAGATTGTCCCAGATACCGACCTCGCGGGAGCCGCCGCCGGAGTTATTCCCTACTATCATAAGTTTGCGGTAGGCGTTATTGTCGTTGTAGATAGCCGCGCCGCCGGAGCCGGTGCCGTAGTTGGCCCAGTTGGCGTAGCCGGGGCGGAGGGCGTAGGTCCCGCCGATAGCGCCGCCGTTTATGGTGAGACTATTGCCGGCGGGCAGCGCCGTCGCGCCCGTTCCTATGCCGACCGCGCCGCCGTCCCTGGCCAGCAGGGTCTCACCGGTGGTCAGAAGGCGGGCGTAGCCTCCATAGGGCGCGGGGTAATAGGTAGTAAGGGTAAGCGTCTCGGAACCCAGCATTGCGGGGTGCCAGCAAATGAAGAAAACCGCAAGAAGCGTCAGCACCTTGCGGCGGGTAAGCCGGAACTCTATTACCATGCGATGTTCCTGCATAATGCTTCCCTTAACCCGGCGGAACAAAAACTGAGCCGCGGCCGACCGTTGCTATTCCGCACATATAGTATACACAAAAAACGCGTTTTTTCAAGGGGTAGGGGGGGGGCAAAAACCCAGCACGGCCAGGCGGACCCCGTGATTCCCGGCCAGAGAGGTCCGGGCGTCAGACAGCGACTCCAGGAACGCGCCCAGCGCGGCTTTATCTCCGGCGAAAATATCGGCGTAATTCTCCAGCAGTACGGCGTAGCCCGGCCGCCCCGTTTCCTCGTAGGGCAGGGAACACAATGCGTCGGTGAAGCCATCCCAGTTGGAGGCAAAGTATTCCCGGCCCAGGGCGGCCGAGAAAGCGGCGAAGAGACTATCCTTGTCCGCCACGGCGGAGCAGTCGGCGCGCAGCACCAGCCAGCCGGCGCCCTCCAGCAGGGCCGCCGCCTCCCCCGGGGAAATGGGAAGCCCCCGCATGTCCTTCACGGGGGCGTCGCCGGCCAGCAGTTCCGCGATATCCATCAGGGGACTATCGTAAGCCTGATGAAATCCTTGTAATGCGTAGGGCTGTAGTAGACTATCTCCCCGCCGCCGACTACAAGGCGCTCGCAGCCCCGCACACCGTAAGACGGCGGAAGGTGATAAAGCACGCCGCCGATCACCAGCTCGCGCGAGCTGTTCTTGGGGACCAGGAGCGTATATTCTTTGTAATAGCCCAGCGGCATCCCGGGCAGCAATCCCTCCCTGTTCTTGAAGGCCTTATCGTCCTCTTTGAACGGGAAGGGCCCGCCCCTGGAGATCAGCGCGACCAGTTCCAGTATGGACTCGACGCGGCCCGTGTCCTCTATGAGCGGCAGTATGCTGGAGCCCGGCTGCAGCTCCCTGGCCGCCGGCTTAAGCGGTATAAATACGGGTTCGGCGGTCTGGAACGTATCCGCCGAAAGGGCCGCCGGCTGGCCCAGGAGCTGGCTGAGAGCCGAAGTCCCGTCACCGGCAAGAACGGGTCTGACCTGGACGGTGAA
>JAVVFK010000051.1:0-12513 GCA_032251015.1 Elusimicrobiales bacterium | reverse complement strand
CCCGGGCCGTCAGCAGTACCAGTTCCCTCCTGAAGATGAGCGCCGCGAGGCAGAGCAGGGCCGAGCCTCCCAGGGCCATCGTCCAGGCCGCCGAGAAGAACCCCCGTCCCCGGCCCGAGATCTTTTCCGCCGCCAGCGCAGGGACGAAGGCCGCATTAACCGAACCTTCCCCCACCGTACGCCGGAAGATGTTGACCACGCGGAAGGCGGCGTAATAGGCGTCGGTCAGCCAGTCGGCCCCGAAGAAGGCGACCATGGCCGCGTCCCTGGCGTAGCCGAAGATCTTGGACACCAGCGAGCCGGAGGCGAAGCGCATCACGTGTGAGCTGAAGCCGGGAGAGGTGTTCACTGTTGATTCGGGGGGCATAAAAATAATAGACTATACGCCATATGGCTAAGCTAAAGACAGGTCGGCACACCAGTGCCATCAAAGCGTGGAGGCAGTCCGAGCGCCGCGCCGCCCGAAACAGGGGCGTTAAATCCAAGATCCACGACGCTTCCAAGGAATTCAACGCCCTTACGAGCAAGAAGGACATTGAAGCCGCCCAGAAGCTTCTGCCCAAGGTATATTCCCTGCTTGACAAAGCAGCCAAGAAAGGGACCATACACTGGAAATCGGCGTCGCGCAAGAAGGCGAGACTCGCTCTGCGTGTCCGCAAGATAGCGCAGAACCCGTCCTGAGTCACGGACGCTCCGGCCGGCGCGCGCAGGGGAAACCCTCCGCGCGCCGCCGTTATTTGCGCCTCCGGTTCCTTTATCTCCGTCGGGAGGGACCTTCATTTAATGATCGAGTATATAACGCCGCGGATGACAAGGGACGGGTCCCTGCCGGAGGATGATTTTAGAAGAGTCTCGGCCTCCAGGCAGAGACGCAGCGAATCGGCCAGTTTCTCGTCGGTGTAAAGCCGCGCCGCGGACGACATCGCCCTCATATAGCTTCCGCCCCAGCCCCCGTACTGACCGCCGCCGCCCTGCTTCTTGAAGCGCAGCAGCCTCTCGAGAGACCCCGACACCCTGTAAAGTATTCCCAGCGGTTCTTCGCCCTCGGCCAGCATCCTGTCCAGGATGTCAGAGGCGCGGGCCCGGTCCCGGTCCATGAGCGCGTTGGACAGTTCGAAGGGGCCTAGTTCCCGCGAGAACCCGGCAGATTCCGCCACGTCCTCCTCGGTGATATGGCCTTTGCTCCCGTGGCGCAGCAGCGCCAGTTTCTCGGCCTCCTGGCGCAGGGCCAGCGAGTCGGTGCCGGCTATGTCCACCATCATCGCCGCGGCCTCGCGCGACACGGTGAGCCCGTCGCGCTGGAGCATGTCGGAGAAAAAAGACATCGCCTCGGCGGGAAAAAGCGGTTTGAAGGAGACGGACGCGCCGGCTTTGGCGCAGGCGTCGTAGAGTGGATCGGCCTTGTCCTGCTTCCTGTCGGAGATCATCACCAGCGAGGCGTCGGGGTTGGGCGAGCCCAGGTATTCGCGTATCTCGTCGAGTTCCCCCGCGTTGGCTTTATCCGCCGCGCGCAGGATGACCAGGCGCCTGTCGGCCGCGGCCGGGGGGGTCATCGCCTGCAGCAGGGCTTCCCTGGAGCCGCCCTTGCCGGCCGTGAACTCGGAGAAGTTGAAGGCGTCGGGTTTGAGACGAGCCGTCAGCAGCCCGAGCGCCCCTTCCTTGAGGAACTTCTCCTCGCCGCACAGGTAATAGACGGGGCGGAGCTTTCCGCTCTCCCATTCCGCCCTGAGCTGTTCCTGCGTCAGCGCCGGCATCCTCAGGGCTCCCTGGCCGGTTCCGGGATATCGCCCGGCACCTTCTTCCGGGAAGCGCTGCTCACGGAGCCGAAGCCCTCGACGGTGCGCCTGACTATGTCCTTGGCCAGCAGTTCCCATAGGAACTCCCTGGCCGACTCCTCGGTCATTCCTCCCGGCATGGTGGGGGCGGAATACATCTTGGTCGCCTGCATGGCGGGTTCTTCCCAGAGATAGCGGTTGGCCGCGCGGTCCAGTAACCGCACGTTCACCAGTACATTGAGCTTGTAAACGGTCGGCACCAGGTTGACGTCGTACTGGATGGGGGTGAGTATGTAATGGGTTATCTCGCCGACCACTACCCCCTCGGCCCCGCTCTCCTGCACCACGCCGTACTCGCCGTTCTTGAGGAACTCGTCTATGACCTTCAGCGTCAGCTTCTCCTCGAGGCCGAACTGCTGTGTCTTGTTGATGAAAGGCCGCACGGCTATGCGCTTGATGTGCTGCGGCAGTTTCTGCTCCGCAGGCCTGTAGAGCACGTCGGGCCCGCCGGCGCAGGCGGCCAGCAGGAGCGCCGACGCTATCGCTAATTTCTTCATGATTTCCCCTTTGTGACCCCTATACCCGTCATTTTACGACTATGCTTACCAGGCGGCCCGGCACGACTATCGTTTTCGCTATGGTCCTGCCGGCCGTATGCGGCGCCGCGGCCTCCAGGGCCAGGCGCTTGAGCTCGTCCTGCGGCGTGGTTTCCTTCACGCGCAGTTTTTCTTTGATCTTGCCGTTTATCTGCACCGGTATCTCTATCGTGCGGGACGCGATGACCGACTTGTCGGCCTCGGGCCATGGGCGTTTCATCAGCGTCCCGTCCCCGCCGGATATCTCCCACAGTTCGTCGGCGATATGCGGGGCGAAAGGATGCAGGAGCGTGACGAACGTCTCGAAGTCCTCGCGCGCCGTCTCTTTCTGTTCGGTCAGGCGGTTGAGATAGACCATCAGCGCCGAGATGGCGGTATTGAATTTAAGAGCCTCTATGTCGGCGCCCACCTTCTCTATCGTCTGGTGGCGAAGTATCAGGTCCGGGCCCTGGACCTTCGCGCCGGTCAGGGAGCCGTGCCGCTCCAGGCCCCAGGTGTAGGCGCGCCTGAGGAAGCGGTAAACTCCCTCTATGCCCCGCAGGTTCCAGGGCTTGGTATCCTCCAGCGGCCCCAGGAACATCTCGTAGAGCCGGAAAGCGTCGGTGCCGTAGCGCTCCTGTATCTCGTCGGGATTGATGACGTTCTTCTTGGACTTGGACATCTTTTCGACCATCGGCTTGAGCGTCTCGCCCTCCGGGGTCTTCGCGGTGCCGTCCTCGGCGATGTCCAGTTCCCTGTAGCTGCGGTATACGCCTTTCCCGTCGCGGTAGGCGTAGGCCAGGATCATGCCGGGATGGACCAGTTTTTTGAAGGGTTCTTCGGTCGAGACGAAGCCCATATCGTAGAGCACCTTATGCCAGAAGCGGGCGTAGAGCAGGTGGAGCACCGCGTGCTCCGAGCCGCCTATATAGAGGTCCACCGGCATCCAGGCCTTCTCCAGTTCCTTGTCCACGAAGGCGGAGGCGTTCTTCGGGTCGATGTAGCGCAGGTAATACCAGCAGGATCCGGCCCATTGCGGCATGGTGTTGGTCTCGCGCTTCGCCGGCCCGCCGCAGCCGGGGCATTTCGTGTTCACCCAGCTGCCGATGGCCGCGAGGGGGGATTCGCCGGTGCCGGTAGGCTCGAATTTCTCAACTTCAGGCAGCAGCACTGGCAACTCTTCCTCGGGGACGGGGACCACCCCGCATTTATCGCAGTGCACCAGCGGGAAAGGCTCGCCCCAGTAGCGCTGGCGCGCGAATACCCAGTCGCGCAGTTTGAAATTGACCCTGGCCTTGCCTATGCCCTTCTCCTCCAGCCAGGCGATTATTTTTTTCTTCGCCTCCGGGGTCGGGAGCCCGGTTATGATGCCGGAATTGATCGAGGTCCCGTCGCCGCAGAAGGCGCCTTCGCCTTTCCAATCGGCAGGGGCTTTAAGCACCCCGACTATCTTAAGACCGAACTTGACGGCGAACTCGTGGTCGCGGTCGTCGTGCGCCGGAACGGCCATGATGGCGCCGGTGCCGTAGGTTATAAGGACATAGTCGGCAACCCAGACCGGTATCTTCTCGCCGTTGACAGGGTTTACCGCGTAAGCGCCGGTGAAGACGCCGGTTTTATCTTTGGCCAGTTCGGTGCGTTCGAGGTCGCTTTTATTGGCCGCGGCGGCCACATAGGCGTCCACTTCCGCCTTCTTCTCCGCGGCCGTCAGCCGGGAAACGAAGGGGTGCTCGGGTGCCAGGACCATGTAGGTGGCGCCGTAGAGGGTGTCGGGGCGCGTCGTGAATACGCGCAGCTTTTCGCCGATGGAAGGCAGTTCAAAATCGACCTCTGCGCCCTCGGAGCGGCCTATCCAGTTCTCCTGCATGAGCCGCGTGGAGTGGGGCCAGTCGGTGTCCTTCAGGCCGGCCAGCAGCCTGTCGGCGTAAGCGGTGATGCGGAGCATCCACTGCTTGAGGTTCTTCTTCTCTATGGGCGTCTCGCAGCGGTCGCACTTGCCCTGGAAGACCTCCTCGTTGGCCAGGCCGGTCTTGCATTTGGGACACCAGTTTATCGGCACCGTCGCCTCGTAGGCCAGGCCTTTTTTGAAGAGCTGAAGGAATACCCACTGGGTCCACTTGTAATAGGAGGGGTCGGTAGTGCTGAACTCGCGTTCCCAGTCGTAGCTGAAGCCGAGCGACTCGAGCTGCCGCTTGTAGTTGAGGCAGTTCTTCTCCGTGGTCACGCGGGGGTGCACGCCGGTGGAGATGGCGTAGTTCTCGGCGGGCAGGCCGAAGGCGTCCCAGCCCATGGGGTGCAGCACCTCGAAGCCTTTCATGCGTTTGTAGCGGCAGACGATGTCCGAGGCCGTGTAACCTTCGGGGTGCCCGACATGAAGGCCTTCCCCGGAAGGGTAGGGGAACATGTCGAGGCAATAGAACTTGGGCTTGCCGGGGAGCCGCTCCGTTCTGAAGGCGTTAGCCTCTTTCCAGCGCTTCTGCTGGCGGGCGTCTATCTCCTGGAAGGTCCTGGCGTTCGTCTCGGTATTCACTCTGAAGCCTCCGTGGCGCCGGGCTTAAGCCGGTCGAAAATTATCAGCAGGCCGTCGGGCCGCGGGTCTATCCTGTACCTGTCCGGGTCGGCCCCTTCGGGTATCGGCATTATCTTGTCGTAGCGCTTCGACCTGGCCGGAGGCCGGCCGGGAGGCTGCAGCTTTGCCGGCGTCCGGTAGGACATCTTGATCCGTCCGCGGTTTATGTCCAGGGTCAGCGAGCCCTTGTTGAGCTGCGGCGAGCGCAGGGCCACCGTTATCGTCCTCTCTCCCGGTTCCACCGACGGCCGCAGCGGCCCTTCCTCCAGCCTTTCCGAGGCCCAGCGGCGGTAAGACCCCCGTATCTGCGCGCTTTCCCCGCGGAAGACCTCTTCCAGGCGCTGCTCGAAGGACCTGATGTCCTCGAAAGGCCGCCTGGAATTTTTGAAAAATCCGTCGTCGAAGATCCGGTCGAAGTCCGCGGGCGAGACGCGCCGCCGGGTCCGTATCCTGGACCGGACGGCGGACATTACCGCGTCCATCGCCGGTCCCGCGGCCTTGGCCGTCATTTCTTCGCTGGACGGGTCCCTGTCCTTCTGGGCCGCGGCGGGAGAGCATAGGAGGACCGCCATCAGCGGCACAAGCGCCTTCATAGTATTTATTTTACAAAATAAGGGGAGCGGGGGGGTCAGAGCCCGGCCGCCATTTTCTCGGCGCGGCGGTGCATGGCGGAGCGGCGGGCCGCGGTATCGTCGTCCATGCCGGCAAGATGCAGGGCCCCGTGCAGCGTCAGCAGCAGCAGTTCCCTCTTCAGCGGGTGGCCGAGCTCGCGGGCCTGCAGGCGGGCCTGCGGCAGGCAGACGAAAATGTCGCCGAATGGGGCGCCGGGCGCCGGGCAGGGCGGCATAGCGCCCTGCACTTGATAAGCCGGAGGCTCGTTGTTCCGGCAGGAAGGATAATTGAAAGCTATCACGTCGGTGCGGTGGGATTTGCCTATGAAGGACTGGTTAAGGCGTATTATCTCGGGGCCGCCGACGAAGACCAGGTTCACTTCTCCGCGGGCGCGCGGAAGGGCTTTCCTCACCGCGCGGGCCAGCAGGGCCCGTCCGCGTTTCACGGCAGGGCCGGGATCGGCCTTGAATACGACGTTCACGGAGAGTTTCACGCGGAGGGGTGCTCCTTCTCCCATTTCTCGTAGGCGGCCAGTATGGACCGGACCAGCGGGTGGCGGACCACGTCGCCCGCGTCGAAATCCACGAAGCGCGCGCCGGGCACGTCCCTGAGTATCTCGCGGGCCAGCACCAGGCCCGAGCGGTCCTTCTCTTTGAGGTCTATCTGCGTAATGTCGCCGGTGATCGCTATCTTGGAGGCGTTTCCCATCCTGGTGAGGAACATCTTCATCTGCTCGGGCAGGGTGTTCTGCGCCTCGTCGAGTATTATGAAGGCCTTCTCCAGCGTGCGGCCGCGCATATAAGCCAGCGGCACGGTCTCTATGACCTCGTCCTGCCGCAGGTCGCGGAACTTCTCCGGACCCAGGAGGGAATAAAAGGCGTCGTAAAGCGGTTTGAGGTAGGGATGGACTTTCTCCGACACGTCGCCGGGCAGGAAGCCCAGCTTCTCGCCGGCCTCTACGATGGGGCGGGTGAGTATGACGCGGTGTACTTTGCCCGAGCGCAGCATGCGCAGCGCGCAGGCGGCGGCCAGGTAGGTCTTCCCCGTCCCGGCGGGACCGGTGGCCACAGCCAGGTCGCTCTCCTCTATAGCCCGCACGTACGCGGCCTGGTTGGCCCCGCGCGGGTGTACGGCCTCCCCTTCGGGGGTCATGAACACCGCCCCGCCCGCCGGGCGCTTCTCGGAGGGGTCTTTGAGATCTTTGGGCGCGATGCGCGCCGCCGCCGCGTCCTCCAGGGCGGCTTTCAGCGCGGCCAGAGCCTTGTCCGCCGCGGACGTAGAGCCCTTTATGGTGAGAGTGGCGCTTTCGCTTTCCGGATGGTGATGGACGAAGATCCTGACCTTCAGTTCCTTCTCCAGCCGGCGCAGGTTCCCGTCGTCCGGGCCGAGGAGGTCCATTATCTCGTCGAGGCTCTTAAGTTTGAGTTTTTTTGAGGTCATAGGCGTTATCGATGCCGGCCGCGCCAAGAAGTCCCGAGAAAGTCTCCCGGAAATCCCGGGTCTCTTCCGGGCGGTCCTTCTCTTCCAGCCGTTCCGAAAGTACCCTGCGCGATCCCTGGGAGTGGGCGGTGAAGGGGGGCCTTGAAAAGAGTTCCAGCCAGGCGGCGGCGAAGGCCGCGGCCGGGTCGCTGCGTTCGAGCATGAGGCGCAGATGCGCTATGGCCTGCCTGCAGACTTCGTGCGCCGCGGGAGGAGGGGAGCCCGCGCTCTCGGAGAGACGGGCCAGCAGCGCCGGCAGCGACGGGTCCTGCAGCCGGGCCGGGGCCAGGCGCCGGAGTTCCGCGAGCCATGCCCGCTCGTCGGCGGAGGGTTCTCCGCCGGCCAGCCCGGCGGCGGCCGCCAGCCAGCCCGCGTCGCCGGGCAGGTCGCGGGCGGAAAGCCGCACGGTGAGTTTTTTGCCGGCGAGTTCGAGCGCTTCCCGCGCCGAGGCGGCGCCGGAAAGCCCGGCCACCAGCGAGGAGGCCGCGGCCGGGTCTTCCGCCGGCGCGGCCAGGCAGAAGGCGCCGCCGTCACCGGGGATCACGGCCAGCACGGCGAACTCCCCGTTGGCCAGCGTGTCCCGGTCCTCCACCCTGAGGCCGGCCGCGTAGAAACGGGTCCCGTCCTTTTCGAACCGGTCCTCGTAGTTGAGCAGTACGTGGAATCTGCCACGCCGGGGGGGCTGGGGAAGCCCGGCCGCCAGGAAAAGAGCCCTGTCGCAGGCGGCCTGCGGCGGGCCGTACCTGAAATCGGCCGCGGCGGCAAGGAAATCGCCGCCCGCTCCTTTTTCCCCGGCCTCCAGGGCGGCCGCGAAAGCGCCGGACGGATCTTCGCCGAACCAGGCGGCGGCGTCGCAGGCGGCGGCGGCCCAGAGCAGGGCGCCGCGGGCCGCGGGCCCTTTCATATCGTCGAAGAACCAGGCGTCGCTGTCCAGGGAGAGCAGGCGGCCGCGCTGCATATGCAGGAGCCCCATAGCGGTCCTGGCCTCGGCCGGCCGGGGCTGGCGGCCGAAAGCGGAAGAGAGGAACCTGCGGGCCTCGTGCGGGTCCGGGCAGGCCAGCGCGCGCCCGGCCTCTTCGAAAGTCCCGGCGGGGTCCGTGAACAGCGCCGCGGCTTCCCTGTCGTATATGGCGGTCGCGCGTTCCTCCAGCAGCGCGGCCGCGGCGCGCAGGGCGGGCCGCCATTTCACCGGCCGCCCCGGGTCCGAGCCGGCGCGGCAGGAGCACTCTCCCGTCCATCTCTCCACGCCGTGCGGGCAGGAGGAAGAGGAGGGGGAAACGACCGAGACCTCGTAAGCGGGGCGGTTGTCGCGCAGGAAGGAGGCGAAGTTGGAGAGGGCCCAGCGGCCGCTCTTGTGCACCGACGAGAGGAAGGCCGCGATGCGTCCGCCGGCGTCCGGATGCCGGCGGAGGAGCCGTTCCCAGTCGAAAGCGCAGGACGTCAGCGCGGCGCCTTTGCCGGCCGGAAGCTCGGCTTCGACGGCGGCCGCGAATTCGCCCGGCGCGGCCACGCCGTCGTGCAGCAGGCCCGACAGGCGGGGGGCCGAAAAGAAGACGGCCAGCGAGCCGCCCTCCGGCGCGCGCCATTCGTAAGAGGCGGACGTGTCCAGGCTGTGCGCGTTGGCCGGCTCCCACTTGCCTATGTTCTCTTTGCGGAAGCCGTGAGCCTGAGAGGGGGCCAGGACGGTGAAGGAGACGCCGGCCGCGCAGAGCGCGGAAAGCGTTTCCCCGTCGGCGGCGGTCTCCGGCAGCCACATGCCCGCCGCCTTCCTCTTGAACCTGTGCTCGAAGTAGTCCAGCCCCCACTTTATCGCCGCGCGCCTGTCGCGCGCGGAAAGGAGGGGGAGCACCGCGTGGGGCCAGGGGTGCGCCAGCGCGGAGCCCTCGCCGAAATTCCTGGCGGAACGCCTGTCGGCCTCGACGAAGGCCGCGGCCAGTTCGGGGAAGAATACGTCGAGCCAGTCCAGCAGGCGGGGGGAGATGTCGAACCCGATACGTTCGTAGCAGTCGATGAAGGTTTCGGCCAGGGCGGAGCGGTTCCGGCGCGAAGCCGGAGGGCAGGGGAGGAAAAGGGCGGAGGCCGAGCGATGGTTGAGGTCGTGCCAGGGGCGGGCCGACGGGTCCCGTTCCCAGTTCCCGGTCCAGGGGTTCTCGACCGCCTGTCCCCGGAAATGGGCGTGAAGGCAGAAGAACTTGTTCTTCATCGCGCGGCTACTCCCACTTGGAGATGCCGCGCGGTATCACTACTATCCCGTCGGGGTCGATATAGTGGCGCTGGGCGTCCTTCTCCGCGTCGTAGCCTATGACGCTCTTGGGTTCGATGGTGTTGAAGCGGTCCATGATGACCTTGCGCAGGCGCGAGCCGGCCTTGATCTCGCAGTCGTCCATGATGATGCAGTCTTCGAGCTGGCACTTTTCGTGTATCGTGACGTGGTTGGAGAGGATGCAGCGTTTGAGCGAGGACTGGCTGATGACGCAGCCGTCGGAGATCATGCAGTCCTGGAGGTTGGATTCCAGTATCTTGGCCGGCGCGGCGTTGTTGCGCGCGTCCTGTATCGGCCACTGCGGGTTGTTGAGGTCCATCTTCGGCTTCGCCCCCAGCAGGTCCATGTGAGCCTGCCAGAAGGCGTCGATGGTCCCCACGTCGCGCCAGTAGTTCTTTTCCTCGTAGGCCTTTACGCCGGAGAGCGACTGGGAGGCGAAGTTGTAGGCGAAGACGCGGTAGCGCTTGTGGATGTTGGGCAGTATGGTCTTGCCGAAGTCCAGGCCCTTGGTGTCGCCCGATTCCTCGTGCAGGATCTTCACCAGCGCGTCGTAGCTGAAGATATAGTTGCCCATCGAGGCGAAGGCGTGATTGGGGTCTCCCGGGATGGGCTTGGGGTTCTTGGGTTTCTCGTCGAAGCCGGTAACCCTGTTCTTGGCGTCCACCAGCACCGTGCCGAAGCGGGACGCCTGCTTGAGGGGGACCGTGATGGCCGAGATGGTCACGTCGGCGTTGTTCTTGACGTGGAAATCTATCATCTTGCGTATGTCCATCCGGTAGATGTGGTCCGCTCCGAACACGGCCACCAGGTCGGGCTTGTAGTCGTTGACCAGGTTCATGTTCTGCTTGACGGCGTCGGCGGTGCCGCGGTACCAGACCTCGCCGAGGCGCATCTGCGGGGGGACCACCGTGATGAAGTGGTCCTTGGTCATGCCGCCCTGGTTCCAGGTGTTGCGCAGGTACTCTATCAGCGACTGGGAAAGGTACTGCACCAGCACGTAGTTGGAGTAGATGCCGGAGTTCACGAAGTTGGACAGCACGAAGTCGATGATGCGGTACTTGCCGCCGAACGGTACGGCCGGTTTCGAGCGCTCCTTGGTGAGCGGGTACAGCCGCTCGCCCTTGCCCCCCGCCATGATTATTCCCAATGTTCGCATAACAGCTCCTTATGTTCCCGCGAATCCGGCCCCGGCCCCCGGCCGCTCAGCTTATCGCGTCGAGTATATCGCGCAGGTCCCTGCCCACGCAAAAGAAGACCGGCCTGTCCGTCGAGGTGTAGCGCTTTATGCGTTGCTCGCGCAGTTCCTTGGTCGCCGCGGCCAGGTCGGAAAGCGAACGCGCCTCTCGCACCACCACCATCTCCTGCTCGTCGAGGCCGTACGACATGAACGTGTTCTCCTGTATGTCGGAGTGCCTGGCCAGCACCCGTCCCCGCTCGTTCTGAAGCGCGGCCCTCTCTTCGTCGGAGAGATCGTACCAGGAGTGGGTCTTGATGACAGGGTGCAGCAGCATGTACTTGTGGCGGCCGAAAAGGTCCCTGGGCAGGAATCCGAAATCCAGGTCCTTGCGCTGTCCCTCGGGGAAGGTATGGATGCCCAGGAAGGAATGCGTCGGCGTAAGGTAGCGGCCTATTCCGGCGGAGAAGGTCCTGGCGCAGAGCTCCTGCAGATAATCGAGGTCCTGGGACATCCGCCAGAAGAGGACGTCGCAGTCGGAGCGCAGGCCCGAGACCAGGTAGGTGCGCAGGAATATCTTCTCCTGGCAGGAGGCCACCAGGTTCTCAAACTCCTGTTTGGCGGCGATCTTCTCGTTGGAGATCAGGCGCCGGAAGGCCGGGTCCAGTTTCAGGAACATGAAGCTGGAATAGGCGAGGTTAGGGCTTTTTTTTATTTTTTCCATCCGTTCTCTCCTCTTCCTTGTTCCCCGCGGGGATCTCCGGCAGCAGTATCACATTTCCGCGGCGCGTTATCTCGACCTCCGCGGCGTTCATAAGGCCGGTCTCAACCTCGGTCATCAGGTATTTGCGCCCGTCCTTCTCCACGACAGCCCCGCGCGGGACTATTTCCACGCCGGACGCTTTTCCCAGGAAGATATCGCCGTCGAACTGGTGGCCGATGCGGACCTTCTGCTTTATCTCGTCGGCTTCCAGCCAAAGGCGGTAAAATCCCGGCTTATCGGCCAGCGGGACCACTCCCGTGACCCTGGCCGTCAGTTTTACCGAGGGATCGCGGACGTAGCGGACTCCGGCGGTCATGCCCGCGCGGGGGGGATAGTAAAGACGCTCGGTGTTCCTGCCTATGAGTAGTATCTTTCTCGCGACCGTGAAAAGTTTTTCGCCTTTGGTCACCGTGTTCTTGGGCGCGGCGTGAACGGCCGAGATTATGCCGGTCTGTTCCGGCTTGACGTCGTAGACCTTGAAGACGCCTTTCCAGCGCTTCTGCATCTGCGCCCTGTTGTCCTGGCCCGTGTAGTCCAGCATCGCGGCCATCTCGCTGGACACCATCCGGGCCAGCACGCTTTTAGGCGTTACGAAATCGAAGAGCTCGCCTATGACCTCCTCCACCCGGCCGTCGAAGGGGGAGTGGACGTCGTAGACGTCCTGGGCGGTGGCGATGCCAGAGAATTTGGCGTAGAGTTCCATGTCGCCGCGGCGTATGGCGCCCACTTCCGGCTTGAAGGTGACCGTGGTCTGCGCCGCCGCCGGCGCCGCGAGGAGCATAAGCGCCAGGACGAATCCGGGGCTACTTGTCATTGAGTCTCCGGTGCGCGTCCCAGGTCCAGGGCATCTTCTCCCTGAAAATGCCCGCTATGGCCTCGGCGTAGCGGCGTATCTCCAGTTGGGCGTGGTTGTCCATGCGCAGGTCGAGGAAATTGAGCAGGCTGCGCGCGTTGATGGTCCAGTAGAACTGCGTGTACTGCGAGACCGGCAGCACGCCGCGGGCCATCTCCCTGGCGACGCCGGCCTTGATCAGCGCCTGATAGGCCGAGTAGGAGGCCTCGATGGCCGTGGAATATTCTTCCGCGAGTTTCGCGTCGTCGAGTTTTCCCTCTACCGAGCCCTGGCGGTTGACAGTGTCCTGGGCCCTGAAAGCGTCGGGGATATAGAACTCGTCGTGCACCTCGGTATAACGCGCGCTGATCTCGTTGTAGGAGGCTATGCGGTGGCGCATCCACTGCCTGGCCACGAAGATGGGGCACTTGATATGGAACTGGAAGACGGAGTGCTCGAAGGGGGAGAAAT
>JAVVFK010000050.1:0-12551 GCA_032251015.1 Elusimicrobiales bacterium | reverse complement strand
CCTATTCGGAGGGACTGGCGCCGGCCAAGGACCGGGGCGGGTCGGACGAGCGCTGCGGCTACATAGACGCGGAGGGCAACGAGAAGATCCCCTTCAGGTTCTTCATGTGCGCCTCTTTCAGCGAAGGCCTGGCGCCTGTACTGCGGGAACTCTCCGGCAAATGGGGTTTCATCGACGGCGGCGGGAAAGAGGTCATAAAGCCGCTTTACGATTCGGTGACCGGTTTCGACGGCAGCCTGTCCAAGGTCTCACGCGACGGCGAGTCCTTTTATATCGACCGCTCCGGCCGGGAATACATAAAAATTTAGCGGCCCCGGCCGCCAAAAGGGAGAGCCCGCGAGAATCCCCGTTAATATGGGGCCGCGGGCTCACGAATATTATAGCAGACGCTTTCAGCTTGTCAAGGGGGCAGGCATTGACCTGTCAATATAAAAAGGGGACGTTGTTTAGTTCTTTAGTTTTGGACGCAAAACTAAAGAACTAAACAACGTCCCCGAACCCATAGCTCTTGACCAGGGCGGCGGGGATACGGCAGGGACGGCCGGTCTTATAATTTATCCATACCCACACCGTCGAGCCGCGCGCGCAGGAGCGGGCGTCGGACTTGCGGACCAGTTCGTAGCGGCGCACCGAAGAGACGCGGTCCACCGACTCTATCCAGGTGCGCAGGGTCAGCTCCTCCCCCTCCAGGACCTGGGCGAGGTATTCTATCTCATGTTTGCGCACCACCCAGCCTTCCCCCATCTCCAGCATCCGCGGCAGGTCCCAGCCTGTGGAGCAGCCGTGGGCCGTGGCGATATCCAGGAACCATTCCAGGTAGACCATGTTATTGACGTGGCCGAGCTCGTCGATGGCCCCGCGGCCGACCTTTATCTCTTTCTCGAAAGTCTTCGCCATATCCTTCAGGCGCCGGGCACGCAGCGCCTGACCTCCTCGATGAAAAGCTCCGGCTCGTCCGGGGTCAGGAAATATTTTTTGCCGTTGTCGACAAGGACCAGGCGGTCGGAGCGGGTGGCGTAGAGCAGGTACTTGCCGACCCCTTTCTTCCAGAAATTCCCGTAATAGCCGAAAAGGCCGCCGTTCCCCATCGTGCGCAGCGAGCCGTCGAACAGCCCGGCGCCGGCGGCCTCCACGATCGTCCCGGGCCGCAGCGCTATCCTCACGGGCATCAGCGGCCGGTCCACCGTGACCAGCCCGGGCTCCGCGATGAATCCCCTAGGGGCCAGCGCCCAGCAGGACCAGAGCAGCGCGGCGGCCAGCGTCAGTATGGCCCAGCCGCCGAAATTCACGGCCGCGGCCGAACAGCACTCCTGGCAGTCGCCTTTCATGGCCATCATGGGGAGCGCCGCCGTCAGCGAGGCTCCCGCCGCCACTGCGGAAAATATCCAGGTAAGCGACTTCAGCCTGGAATCCATGGAAGCTTTGAAATACCGGCCGGTCTCAGACATTGAAATACTCCGACTTGGGATTATGCAGCACTATCGCCGAGACCGAGGCCTCGGGGTCCATCATGAAACCGTCGGTCAGGGCGATGCCGGCGTCCGGCTCGGGGCGCAGCAGACGGAACAGCCGCTCCTGGTTCTCCATGGCCGGGCAGACCGGGTAGCCGAACGAGTAGCGCTTGCCGCGGTACTTGCTGCGCAGCAGCGGCACGGCGGGGTCGGCCTCGGCTATGCCCCAGTCCTTCCTTATCCGGTAATGGATGACGTCGGCGAAGGCCTCGGCCAGCGTCAGCGCCAGCGCCTCTACCATGTACGAGCGCACGTATTCGCCGGCCTCGCGCTCTCGGCGGGCCAGCTCCGTCACTCCCTCGCCGCAGGTCACGGCGAACAGCGCGGCGTAATCGTCCTTGCCGCCGGACTCCGGCGCCACGTAGTCGGCCAGGCAGAGCCGGCGCCCAGAAGCCTGGCGCGGGAAGCGGAAGATCCCGGTCTCCTCGCCGCCGCGGAAGCGTATCTCGTCGCCGTGGCTGTTCACCCTGAAGAAGCGATAGACGCCGCGCGGTTTTATCAGGCCGCCGGCCAGTATTTCCGACTTGAGCGCCTCGAAGAGTTCTTTGGCTTTATCGTTCTTCTCCCCTTCGGCTTTTTTAAGTTTGAGGAAGCGCAGATTGAAGAGGTCCGTATCCAGGTTGTCGAAGAGTTCCTCCAGCGGCTGGTCGCCGATGAAATGCCGGTCGAGATCGCGGGGGACCGGGATGTAACCGGGATAATACAGCGGCGAAGGCCGGAAACCCGAAGAGGCGGGCTCCGTCGCGGGCGCGGGGACCTCCGCGGCGGCCGCGTCGGGCCGCCGTACGGCCCCGGCGAGCGCGAGCGCGTAATTAAGTCCCTCCATGGCGTCGGAGGCGTAGAAGACGGGGCCTCCGTAGGCGGGAGCGATGCCGGTCTCGGTGAACCTGGGCGTCAGCGCCGCGCCGCCAACCAGCAGCGGAACTTTCACCCCGGCCGCGGCCAGTTCGCGGGCGGTGGCGGTCATCTGCTCGCAGGAGCGCACCAGCAGGCCGGAGAGGCCGATGAAGTCCGGCGGGTTCTTTACGGCGGCCGCCGCTATCTCCTCGGGCGCGACCTTCACGCCCAGGTCCTCCACCTCGAAGCCGTTGCTCTCGAAAATTATGCCGACGAGGTTTTTGCCTATGTCATGCACGTCGCCGCGCACGGTGGCAAGCAGCAGCCGGCCGCGCTTAGGGGCCTTCTGGGCCTTCAGCGCGGGCTCCAGGGCGTTGACGGCCGACCGGGCCGCCTCGGCGCTCTGCAGCACCTCGGTCACTATCAGGTCGCCGGCCGCGAACTGCCGGCCGACCTCTTTCATGGATTCCATCAGGGGGCCGTTGATGATCTCGAGCGGCCCCATCGAGGCCAGCAGTTCCGATACGGCCTCGGGTACGCCGGCGCGCGAGCCGCCCAGCACGGCGGCTTTGAGCCTCTCGTCGGGGGGCAGGGCCGGCCCGGCGGCCGGCCCGGCGGCCTTCTTCTTTGCGTCGCGGTAAAGAGCGGCGAAGGCCTGCGCCGCGTCGGGACGGCGGGCGAAGACCAGGTCTTCGGCCGCGGTCCGCTCGTTCTCCGGTATGGACGCGTAGCGCCTGAGCTTCTCTATGTTGACTATCGCCAGGTCCAGTCCCGCCTTCACCGCGTGATGCAGGAAGACGGAATTAAGTACTTCGCGAGAGGCCGGCGGCAGGCCGAAAGAGACATTGCTGACACCCAGTATCGTCTTCGCTCCGGGGAATTCCTTTTTTATAGCCTCTATCGCCTTTATGGTCTCATGGGCGCTCGAGGCGTGCTCTCCGCCGACGCCCACGGGGAACACCAGGGCGTCGAAGATCAGGTCGGAAGCCTTAAGCCCGCATTCGCCGGTCAGGAAAGCGTGGGCGCGCCGGGCTATCTCCAGTTTACGGCCGGACTCCAGCGGCAGGCCCTTCTCCTTGTCCTCGTCTATGCAGCCCACCACCAGCTTGGCGCCGTAGGTCTTCACCAGTTCCGCTGCGGCGCGGGGCTTGTCGGGCCCGAACTCGAAATTAACGGAGTTGATGACGGACTTCCCCGCGGCGTTCTTGAGCGCCTCCTCCATTACGGCGGGATCGGTGGTGTCTATCATCAGCGGCAGCCGCACGGCGCGCGCCAGCGCGGGAAAGAGGTCCTTCACGTCGGCGAGCTCGTCGCGCTCGGGGTTGGCCAGGCAGACGTCCAGCAGGTGCGCGCCGGCGGCGGCCTGCGCGCGGGCCAGGGCCAGCGCGCCGTCCCGGTCGCCGGCGGCCACCATGTCGCGGAACTTCTTGGAGCCGATGGAATTATTGCGCTCGCCGGCCATGGCCGGCGGCTCTATCTCGTCGAAGAACAGGGCCTCGGTGCCTGAGATGACCCAGGGCTCCTCGGCCTTCGGCGCGCGGGGCCTGAGGCCTTTCACCGCGGCGGCCAGCGCCTTTATATGCGCCGGGCCGGTGCCGCAGCAGCCTCCGGCCAGGTTGAGCAGCCCGCCGGAGGCGAAGCCGCCCATCAGTTCGGCGAAAGTCTCCGGGGTCTGCGAGTAGAGGCCGTTCTCGTCGGGCAGGCCGGCGTTGGGCATGACCAGCGTGGGGAAATGGGCGCGCGCGGCCAGCCGCTCCAGCCGCGGGCGCATGCCCTCGGGGCCGGACGAGCAGTTGAAGCCTATGGCCGCCAGCGGGAAATGGCCGACGGCGGCGTAGAAGGAATCCGGATCGTGGCCGGAGAGCATCTTGCTCCTGCCGTCCATGGTCGCCGAAGCGATGACCGGGACCTCGCGGCCGGCTTTTTTGAAGGCCAGCCGGGCGGCCGCCAGCGCCGCGCGCAGGTTCACCGCGTCGTGCGCGGTCTCGACGGTGAGAAGATCGACCCCGCCTTCGATCAGCGCCACCATCTGGTCCAGGTAAAGCGAGCGCATCTCGTCGAACGACATACCGCCGGTGACGAAGAGCGCCTTGTTGGTGGGGCCGACCGAACCGGCGACGAAGCGCGGCCCGCCGGCGGAGAATTTATCCGCGGCCTCGCGCGCCAGCCGCGCGGCGGCCAGGTTGAACTCGGTGGAGCGCCCCTCCAGGCCGTACTCGGCAAGGACGGCGGCGTTGGCACCGAAGGTGTTGGTCTCGATCACGTCGGCGCCCGCCTCCAGGTAATCGAGATGGACTTTCTTTATTATGTCGGGGCGGGAGACGGACAAGATCTCGTTGAGCCCCTCGTGCCCGTCGAAATCCCCGGACTTCAAGCCGAAGCCCTGCAGGTAGGTCCCCATCGCCCCGTCCAAGACGAGTACGCGGTCTTTCATAGCCGATATGAAGCCGGTCATTTATTACCCCTGTAAACCGAAAAGTTCCACGGCGTTGGCGCCGGTCTTCTCCGCCACCAGCGCGGCGCTCACGCCCAGGCCGTCGCCTACGGCCAGGGCTATCTCGGGAATGAAGGAGGGATCGTTGCGCTTGCCGCGCGCGGACTGCGGCGGCAGGTAAGGGCAGTCGGTCTCCAGCACCACCGAGCCGAGCCCTATCTTCCTGACGGTCTCGCGCAGGTCCCCGTTGCGCGGATAGGTATAGCTGCCGTTGACGCCTATGAGCAGGCCCAGGTCCACGGCGGCACGGGCGTCCTCGTAAGAACCGGAGAAGCAGTGCAGCACTCCGCGGGACCTGCGCCCCCGGGGAAAATAAGACCAGGATCTTTTAAGCGAAGAGGCCAGCGCCGCGTAGGCGTCCTGCCCCGGCTCCTTGCCGTTGCGCGCGTGGAACACGGCCGGCTTGCCGTACTTCACGGACAGAGGCAGCTGCGCTTCCAGCAGCGCGCGCTGCTCTTCCGCTTTCTCCGGCTCCCACCAGTAGTCCACGCCTATCTCGCCCAGCGCGGCGGCCGTCGGGTCGGAGAGGAATTTCTCCAGCTCCGGCAGCTGTTCCGGGCGGTAGTCTTTTACGTATTCGGGGTGCAGGCCGTAGGCGCAGGCGAACTTGCCGGGCCAGGCGGCGCAGAGCGACCGCGCCGGCTCCCATTCCGGGGCGGCGCAGGCTATCTCGACGAACCGCTCCACGCCGGCGGCCAGGGCGCGTCCTATGACGGCGCCGCGGTCCTCCGCGAAAGCGCGGTCGTTGAGATGGCAGTGGGTCTCTATCAGCACTATTGTTTTTTCGCTTCCTTCCTGGCCGCGTCGGCTTTCAGGGAAAGAAAAGAACGCATGAAAGGATCGAGCGCGCCGTCCATGACGGCGTCTATCTGCGAGCTCTCGTGGCCGGTGCGCATATCCTTCACCAGCTGGTAGGGCATGAACACGTAGGAGCGTATCTGGTGGCCCCAGCCGATGTCGCCCTTGGCGTCGTAATGCTTCTCCTGCTCGGCGCGCTTCTTGTCCATCTCTATCTCGTAGAGCCGGGCCTTGAGCATCTTCATCGCGCGCTCGCGGTTCTTTAGCTGGCTGCGCTCCACCTGGCAGGCGACCACGACGCCCGACGGGATGTGGGTAAGGCGGACGGCCGTCTCCACCTTGTTGACGTTCTGCCCGCCGGCGCCGCCCGAGCGGAAGGTGTCGAGCTTTATGTCCTTGTCCTCCACCTTTATCTCTACCTCCTCCTCGATGTCGGCCAGCACGTCGATGGAGGCGAAGGAGGTATGGCGGCGCTTGTTGGCGTCGTAAGGGGAGATGCGCACCAGCCGGTGCACGCCTATCTCGCTCTTGAGGAAGCCGTAGGCGTACTTGCCGCTGACGAAGGCGGTGGCGTTGCGCACGCCGGCCTCTTCGCCCTGCAGTATGTCGGTTATCTTGAAATCGTAGCCGCGGGCCTGCGCCCAGCGCGTGTACATGCGCAGCAGCATCTGCGCCCAGTCGCAGGCCTCGGTGCCGCCGGCGCCGGCGTGGACGCTGAGTATCGCGTCGGTCTTGTCGTAGGGGTCGGAGAGCTTGAGCTCGAAATCCATGTCGGCCAGCCTGTTCTCGGCGGTCTCGAGCGCGGCCATCACGGCCGGCAGTTCGCCGGCGTCGTCCATCTCTTTGGCCAGCTCGTAATGCGCGCGCGCGTCCCCAAGTTCTCGGGCCACCGCCCCCACGCCGTCCACCCAGTGTTTGAGCTCGTTGAGCTCTTTGAGGTGTGCCTTCGCCTTGTTCGCGTCGTCCCAGAAGCCCGGCGCGGCGGAGAAGGCCTCCTTCTGCAGGAGCTGTTCCTTCTTGGCGTCCAGGTCCACCAGTTTGGAAAAATCGGCCAGCGAGGCTTCCAGCCTCTCCAGCCTGTTTAGTATGTCCTTGAACTCTATATTAGCGGCCATTTACATACGATTCTACAACTTTATGCCCGCGCCGTCACAGAAGACCTTGTTTTTTGGACGAAGCGGCCGGTATTTATTAAGATAGTAGTGAAATGATGAAGTCGCGCATCACCGAATCCACTCTCCTCTTCATAAGCGTAGTCAAATGGGTCGTGCTGGCCAGCGCCGCCGGGACCATCGTCGGGGCCGCCACCGCGCTGTTCCTCAGGCTGCTGCTCTGGGCCACGACCGGGGCCGGCACCTTCCCTTATTACTGGCTGCTGCTTCCCGCGGGGCTCTTCGCCAGCTCGCTGCTGACCTGGTATTTCGCGCGCGACGCCAAGGGCCACGGCACGGAGAAAGTGATAGAGGCGGTGCATAAGCGCTCCGGCAGGATCGCGCTGAAAGTGGTCCCGGTCAAGCTGCTGGCCACCGTCATAACCCTGGCCTGCGGCGGCTCCGCCGGGAAAGAGGGCCCCTGCGCGCAGATAGGCGCCGGCCTGACCTCGGCCATCAGCGGCCTGCTGCGCTTCAACGAGCGCGACCGCCGCAAGCTGGTCATCTGCGGAATCAGCGCCGGTTTCGCCGCCGTCTTCGGCACGCCGATAGCGGGCGCTATCTTCGGCGTAGAGGTCCTCTTCGTCGGCGCGATAATGTACGAGGTTCTCCTGCCCTCGTTCATCGCCGGCATAACCGCCTACCAGGTGGCCTCTGCCATGGGCACCACCTACTTCTATCACCCGATAAATTTCGTCCCGGTCTTCTCCGAGACCTTCATGGTCAAGGTCATGTTCGCGGGAGTATTCTTCGGCCTCGTGGCGATAATGCTGGTCGAGATGCTCAAGTACGCCGAGAAGAAGGCGAAAAAAGTCGGCGGGTGGGAGCCGGCCAAAGGCCTGCTCGGCGGCGTCATACTGGCCATGCTGGCCATCCTCACCTCCCGGGCCTACCTGGGGCTTGGACTGGAATCGATAGAATCCTTCCTCTCGGGCACGCCCTCCAACTGGTACGATTTCATCGTCAAGGGGATGTTCACCTCCGTTACGCTGGCCTTCGGCGGCAGCGGCGGCATAGTCACGCCGATCTTTTTCATCGGCAGCGCGGCGGGCAGCGCCTACGCGCAGGTACTGGGGCTCAACCCCGCCACCTTCGCGGCCATCGGCATGTGCGCGCTGGTGGCCGGCGCCGCCAACACCCCCATCGCCGCAAGCATCCTGTCGGTGGAGCTCTTCGGCCCGTCTATAGCCCCTTACGCCACCGTGGCCTGCGTGGTCAGCTTCCTGATGAGCGGCAACCTCAGCGTTTTCCCCTCCCAGGTGCTCTCTATAAGGAAATCCGAGGATATCCAGGTGGAACTGGGCAAAGAGATGGAAAGCCTCAAGGAAGCCCGCTACGAGCCGGGCGGCAGCGGCCTGGCCTCGGCCGCCATACGCCTGATACAGAAGATCGACGACCTCGTCACCACCCATATACGCCGCTGACAAAAGCGCCCACGCCTCCGCCGCGTAGGCCGAAAGGCCTATGCCCGCGCGGGACCATCGGGAGTTGACATCCGTCAATCATTGCGCTACGATATGACGTACCAAAAAAGCGGTTTTGGAGGAAATATCATGAAGAGGATAATAGACGCTGCCCTTGTAGCCGCCGTGGCTCTGCTCGCTTTTCCTTCCGCGGCCATCTCGGGCAATAAGATAATTTACGGGGACGACAACAGGCTCGAGCTCTTCGAAACCCCCGCCGCCAGGAAGGCCCTGGCCAACTCGGTGGTCTCGCTCTGGAAGGCCGGGGACGTGGAGGCTAACGGATCGAAGGTGAAACTGAAGACAAAGAAATTCACCGACATGATAAAGGAACAGGCCGGCGCGCCGCTCTGCGCGACCGAGCCCTTCCGCGAACAGCCCGTCGGCGCCTTCTGTTCCGGCTCGCTGGTGGGAGAGGACCTGGTGATGACCGCCGGTCACTGCATAAATAAGGACACCTGCGCCGGCACCAAGTTCGTGTTCGGCTTCGCGGTCAAGGCCCGGGGAGGCAAGGCTCCTTCCGAGGTTCCCGCCGCCGACGTCTACTCCTGCTCCAAAGTGGAAACCCAGAAACTCGAGGCCAGCGACACCACCGGCAACCCCGCGCTCGACCAGCTGCTCGGCAAGATCAGCGACCTCGACTTCGCCATAGTGCGCCTCGACAGGAAAGTGACCGGCCGCGACCCGCTGCCCGTCAATTCCTTCAAGACGCTCAAGAACGGCGACCCGCTGTTCGTGATCGGCCACCCCGTCGGCCTGCCGCTCAAAGTGGCCGACGACGCCGCGGTGCGCGACATAGGCGCGGGCAAGGCCTACTTCGTCGCCAACCTCGACACCTACGGCGGCAACTCGGGCTCGGCGGTATTCAACGCCAAGACCAATAAGATAGAGGGCATACTCGTGCGCGGCGACCAGGACTTCAGGGCCGGCGGCACCGAGGAGAAGCCCTGCGTCGAGTCCAACCAGGTCGCGGCCGACGGCGGCGGCGGCGAATCGGTCACCAAGATAAACGACGACATCATGGCCGTGCTGGCTATAAAGAGCGGCGGCGCCGCGGCCCCCGGGGCCACGGCGGTAGAGGAAGCGCCCGTCCGCGATACCGGCGAGATACTGGACCGCTACGGCCTGGAATTCGAATAAGCGGGACTTCGCCCCGCGGAAATACCCGCCCCCCTCCGCCCGGAGGGGGGCTTTTTTTCGGCCCGGCCGCGGGATAAATTTAATAGAATGACGCTATGGAAGGACGGCTGGACAAGGCCAGGAAAAAGATAGACGCGCTGGACCGGGCCATGGCCCGGCTGCTCGACCGGCGTTTCGCCCTGGCCGCGGAACTGGCCCCCCTAAAGAAAAAAATACGCGACCCGCGGCGCGAGGCCCGGGTCCTGGCCAACGTCTCGCGTCTGGTCCGCCCCTCCTTCCGCAAGGCGGCCCGCGCCGCCTGCGCGGAAATAATACGGCAGTCCCGCCTCCTGCAGGGCCGCCGATGAAGATCATCCTTGAAAAGAAACTCTCCGCCTCCGGCGCGCGCGCGCTGTCGGCGGCGCTCGGGCGCCTGCTGCCCGGAACCGCTCAGCGCGGGACCGGCGGGGCCATATCGGTGACTTCGGCCCGGCCCGAGATATTCTCCGAAAAGCTCGCGCTGATAGAGAACCTCCCCGGCGCGGCCGCCGTGCGGCTCTCCGACGCCGAGGCCTGCCCGCTCGCGTCCCGCGTTCCCCCGCCGGAACTTCCCTTCAGGGAAGGATTCATGATCATAGCCGGGCCCTGCGCCGTGGAGGACCCGGCCTCCTACGCGCGGACGGCCCGCGCGCTGGCCCGCGCCGGCGCCACCGGGCTGCGCGCCGCCCTGTTCAAGCCGCGCAGTTCGCCTTACTCCTTCCAGGGCCTCGGCCTGGCGGCCCTGCCCGCGGCGCGGCGCGCCGCGCGGGCGGCCGGCCTGCCGCCGGTGGCCGAGATAGTCTCCTGCCCGCAGGCCGCGCGGCTGGCCGCGGCCGGCTTCGTCCTGCAGATAGGAGCGCGCAACATGCGCAACTACGAACTGCTCAAAGCCGCCGGCCGCACGGGCGCGCCCGTCATCCTCAAGCGCGCGCCCGGCGCCTCGCTGCGGGAATGGCTGCTTTCGGCCGAATACATTCTCAATCACGGGGATCCCCGCGTCATACTCTGCGAGCGCGGGGATTCCTTCGGCGAGGGGCGGCTCAACATAAAAATGATGGAGCGCGCGATGAAGGCGACGGCCCTGCCGGTCATCGCCGACCCCAGCCACGCCTGCGGACGCAGGGAGCTGGTAGCCTCTCAGGCGGCGGAGGCGGTCCGGGCCGGCGCCGACGGGGTCATGATAGAGGCCGCCGCCGATCCGGCTTCGGCGCTGGTGGACGGCAGGCAGACGCTGGACCTGCGGAAATTCGCCGCGCTGGCCCTAAAGTTAAAGGCCCTAAGGAAATGACATGCCTCCCATAAAAGCCGGACTCTTCGGCCTCCCCCTCAACCGCTCTCTTTCCCCCCAGCTTTTCTCAATCCTATCGGGCCTCTGCGGCCGAGAGGTCGAGTACGCTCTCCGGGAATGCGGCACGGACAAGTTCCAGGAAACCGTCGCCAAGGCCCGCGAAGCCGGCTGGACCGGCTTCAACGTGACGCTGCCCGACAAGCAGCTGCTGGCCGGCGAACTGGCGCACAAGCGGGACAGGGCAGCCGAGATCTCCGGCTCGGCCAACTCCGCGCGCTTCATACCCGAGGGGCTGGAGGCGCGCAACACCGACGCCGCCGCCATGGCCGCGGCCATGCTCGACAGGGGCATGGACCTGACCGGCAAAAAAGCCGTCGTCTACGGTTCCGGCGGCTCGGCCGCCACCTCCGCCTACGTACTGGCCTCGGCCGGCGCCGAGGACGTGACCTTCTACGCGCGCGACCCCCTGCGGGCGGGGCCGGCCATAGGCCGCCTCTCGGCGGCATTCCCCGGCGCGATATTCTCCGTCGCCCCTTTCGGCCCGCCGGACGGCGCGGCCGCGGTGGTCAACGCCACCCCCATCGGGATGTACGAGGAAGGGCACCTGCCGTTCGAGCCTGGCAAAGGCCAGATCTGCGTGGACTGGCCTTACAGCCCCGGCGGGACTTTCCTGACGCGCAGGGCCAGGGAACTGGGCGCGCACGTCATAGACGGAATGGAACTGCTGGTACGCCAGGGCGTGCTCTCCCTGCTCCTCTGGGGCGGCTGCAGGGAAAGCGACATCGCCGATCTGATACGCGAGGCGCGCAAGCTCCTCCACGAAAAAACCGGAGGCTGATCATATGCTGAGGTACCTGACCGCCGGGGAATCGCACGGCGAAAGCCTGGTCTGCATACTGGAGGGGCTGCCCTCCGGACTCTCCGTCCCCCCCGCCGATATAAAACGCGAACTCGCCCGCCGCCGGGCGGCGCCGGGCAGGAGCGCGCGGCAGAAAAAAGAGACCGACACGTTCAAAGTCCTCTCCGGCATGAGCCGCGGCGCCACCACCGGCGCGCCCGTCGCGATACTCATTCCGAACGCCGCCGCCGGAAAGCAGGCCCCTTCCTATGTGCCCCGGCCCGGCCACGCCGACCTGCCCGGCATGCTCAAATACGGCATCATGGACGCGGGCCTTATACGCGAACGCGCCAGCGCCAGGCAGACCGCCTGCGTCTCGGCGATGGGCGCTTTCGCGCTGCGGCTGCTGGCCGAGACCGGCGCGCGTTTTGTTTCGCGCGTGGTAAAACTCTCCATGACCGAGAACCCCTCTCCCGAAGAGGCCGCCAAGCTCATCGGCGAAGCCGCGGCCGGCGGGGACACTCTCGGCGGAATATTCGAGCTGACCTGCTCCGGCCTGCCCGCCGGGCTGGGCTCGCACGTCCATCACGACAGGCGGCTCGGCGCGCGCCTGGGCGCGGCCCTGCTGGGCATAAACGGTATAAAAGGTTTCGAGACGGGCGGCGGGTTCGACCTCTCCTCCTGGAAAGGCACGCTGGCCGCGCGCGACCGGCGCGTCTCCGGAGGTCTCGACGGCGGCATGACCAACGGCGGCGACCTGGTGCTGCGCCTCGAACGCGACGCGCGCCTTTTCGAGCCCCCGGGATAGGGAGAGGGCGCGATGCCGATCGTCGGACGAGAGGTAGGCGTTTCTGGAGCTCATGGCGAGGCCGTCGGGCTCGCGCACGATGGGTGCGGGGACTACCTCCACGGGCAGGTTGAGATCCCGCACCATCCTTTCGATTGCCTTGAACTGCTGATAATCTTTTTGGCCGAATACGGCCACGCACGGCCCGACGATATTGAACAGCTTG
>JAVVFK010000004.1:0-27095 GCA_032251015.1 Elusimicrobiales bacterium | reverse complement strand
GCGTGAGGAAGCCGGGCCGGTGAAGCGGAAGCGGACCCGGAGGGCGGAAGCTTTCTTTTTAAGGCTCAGCAGGTCCTGCCCCACTTCGCCTTCCGGCCGGGGGATGGACGGCACGCTGGCTCCGCGGGAGGAGCCGAGGTCGGCCATCGCGAACCACGGCGACCATTTGCCCCGCAGTACCGATACTTCCGCGCGCAGCGTGCCGGCGCCCGTCACCCGGGCATTAACCGACAGGACCAGGCGGTCGAAGGGCAGCGGGGCCGGCACCGGCGGGGAGGTCAGGACGGATCCGGCGGGCCCGCCGCGCAGGACGGGGAAAGCTCCGGGAGCGGCCGCCGCGCGGCCGCCGCGGCGCCAGCCGGCGAAATCGGAGGGAAGCGCGTAGAGCAGCGTGCGCGAGCGCGTAGGGTCCTTTTGCATAGGTTCCGTCCAAATGTTATCAAATATGGCGCCGCGCCGCAGAAGGTCCCGGGCCCCCGCTTATGTTAAAATTATCCCCACGTTACGGAGGATATATGAAAGGATTTCTGCTCGCTCTCGCTTTTATTTCCGCACCGGCCGGCGCTTTCGCCGGCGCCGAGGTGGCCGGGGTACTGTTCCCGTCCGAAACCCTGGTGGACGGCAGGGAACTGGCGCTCAACGGCGCCGGTCTCAGGGTCAAAGTGATCTTCAAGGTCTACGCGGCCGCCCTGTACGCGGAGAAGACATCCGACGACCCGGCTCATTTCTTCGCCCTGCCCGGCCCGATGCGGGTCGAGCTGCGCTTCCTTCGCAATGTGAGCGGCGAGGACGTCGCCGGCGCCATCAACGACGGTTTCACGAAGAATTCCTCCGCCGCCGAAATGGAGAAGCTGTCGGCCCGGCTGGCCGATTTCACCGCGCTTATCCCCGACGTGAAGAAGGGAGGGGGCCTTTCGTTCAACTTCAGGCCGGGTCGAGGCGTAGAGGTGCTGTCCGGGGAGAAGCCCCTGGGAGAGATAAATGGCGACGATTTCTCTTCGGCGCTTCTCAGGGTCTGGCTCGGCGACGAGCCCGCCGACAAGCGGCTTAAGAAAGGGATGCTGGGCCTATGACCCCCTGGCTCTACCTGGGGGCGGCGGGAGTGATGGAGATAGCCTGGGCGGTGGGGCTTAAGTTCACCCACGGCTTCACGCGCCTCTGGCCAAGCGTCTGGACGCTGGGCACAATGGCGCTGAGCATCTACCTGCTTTCGCTGGCCGTGCGCTCGCTGCCCATCGGCACGGCCTACGCGGTCTGGACGGGCATAGGCGCGGCCGGCACCGCCGCCGCGGGAATGCTTTTCCTGGGCGAGTCGCGCGAAGCGATAAAGGTCTTCTGTATTTTCCTTATACTGGCGGGGATAGTGGGACTGCGCGTCTTTTCCAGGTCCTGAGAAGGGACTGTCAGATCTTCCCGATGATATCGTAGACCAGCCGCAGGTTTATATACCGCATGGCTTGCTGGAAACTCTCTTCCAGGCCGCTGGTTCCGCCCATGAAAGGCACCGGGGCCCTGCTCTCGTATTCCTTCGTGAAAAGAATTTCGCCGTCGCGGTAGAGCGTGGCCTCCAGCCTTATCTCCGCGGCGCCGCGGGCATGGAACTCCTTGAGCCTGGTCTCCAGGCGCAGTCCTTCGCCTTCCGGCACGGTTCTGAACCCCGCCTCCCTGAGTTCGGCGGCTATGGCGCCGGAGACCCAGGCCGGTATGTCCTGGCCGGGCGCTTTCACCCGCGGTTTTCTAAGGATAGCGGTGAACCCCGTCAGTACGCCCAGTTCCGTGCGCGCGCGGGCGTCCACGGTGGGCGCGAGCGTTATCGTCTTCCCCGTGCCCGCCGGCACGCCGGGGAAATCCGGGGCGTAGCGCAGGGAAATGTCCCTGCTCCCGGCGCAGCCCGACAGGGCGGCGGCGAACAAAAAAACGACGGCGGATAATTTTTTCATAAATCTGGTCGGGGCACAGGGAATCGAACCCAGGACTCATGCTCCCAAAGCACGCGTGATACCATTTCACCATGCCCCGCGAGCGGATATTCTACTAAATAGGGGGTCAGGACTCTTTGCTGATATAGGCTTCGAGCAGTTTGTGGCGGCGCGTCTTGCGCACCAGTATGGTCAGCCCGTCTAACTTGAGCAGTTCGCTGCCCGCGGGCGGCCGGCCGAGTTTGCTCTCTACCCAGAAAGCCAGAATGTCGTTGCCGGGCGGGGTGGGCAGGTGCAGGCGGCGGAAGACGTTCTTCATCCTGGCGGCGCCCCCGGCTATAAGGCCGTCGCCGCTCGGGTAGAGGTGGGCCGGCAGGCGGTCGTACTCGTCCTCGATGGTGCCGGTCAGCTGGCGGATGATGTCTTCCAGCGTCAGCAGCCCCAGTATCCTGCCTCCGTTCTCCGTGATCACGGCCATGTGGATGTTGCCGTCGGTCATCGTCTCCAGCGCCCGGGAGGCGGTCATGCCGCAGGGAAACTTCTCTATGGGGCGGGTGATGGAGGCGACCGTGCCCGACTGCGAGCCCATCTTGAGCGCCATGACGATGTCCTTGAAATTGACGTAGCCCTTTATATTCTCCGGTTCCCCTTCGGCGGCGGTGACGGGGAAGCGCGTATGCAGGTCCATGTGCGCGCGCAGCAGGGCGTCGGCCAGCGTGAAAGTTATAGGTATGTGGGAGATGGCGGGCGGGGGGATGAGGAGGTCGCCGACCTTCTTGAGCGAAAGCCCGGCCGCGGAAGAAACTATACGCTCCTCCACCGGGCCGATGAGCTTCTGTTCCAGGGCCTGCGCGGCCGCCATGCGCATCTCCTGGACCGAGGCTTTTTCCTCCCGCGGGCCGGAGGAGGGAAGAAGGGTCGAGGCCAGCCTGACGGCGGTCTTGGTGATCTTCTCCATCCCGCGCACGACCGGGTAGGCTATGGTGTAGAGGACGCGCATCACCGGCGAGACCCGCAGCAGGACGAGTTCCTTGTTCTCTATGGCGAAGACCTTGGGTACCAGTTCGCCGAACATTATGGTGACGGCGCTCAAGGGGAGGACGAAAAGCGTCAGCGCCAGTATGTCGGCGGCCCCGGGGCCTATGGCGAAAGTGTCGGCGATCAGCGGGGTGAAGGTCTCGTTTATGCCCGCGCCGCCGACGGCGGCGGCGATGGCGGCGAAGAGGGTTATTCCCAGTTGTATGACGGAGAGCGACGCCTCCAGCTTGTTCTTCATGAAGAGGGCGGCCGCCGCGCCCGGCGTTCGCTTGTCGTTGAGCTCGGCGAGGCGGGCCTTCGAAACGGAGGCCAGCGCCATCTCGAAGGCGGCGAAGACGGCGTTGAACGCCAGCATCGCCGCGATTATAAGCAGTTCTGGTATGAAACCGGCCATTTGTTTATAAGCCCCCTGAAAATATATAATACCAAATAGCGGTTTGTATTCCGGGATGGTGTAACGGTAGCACAGCAGACTCTGAATCTGCTTGTCTAGGTTCAAATCCTAGTCCCGGAGCCAAGATTTGGTATACCTACTCAAGGTCAGACAGCCTCCGAAAGGGGGCTGTTTTGTTTATGGGTGTGGAGGGAACGATTCTTTGATAGAATGATTTCATGTTGAGCAGGGGGAATTTATGAGGATAAATGGGTGGATATTTACGCTTCCGATTTTGGTCGGATGTTTTAGCCTTGGGTATTCCAAGGATTTGCCATATATTTCTTCAGAAGTCTTCTTTTCCCCAACCAAAAGAGATTTGATACTGGTTGATTTGTATTCCACAGAAGCTGGGGCAATCCCTAGAAAAGCAATGCTGTATGCGCTCCCGCTTAATACGAATACCGGGAAACAATTGGAAGCTAGTCGCATATATGACTGGTCTCCGGATGGACAAAAAGTGGCAACTATTAAGGTTTTAGATGAAGGCATAAACTTCCCCATCATGAAGTCAAAAATCAATTTGTATTCTAGGAACGGGGAGAAGCTGGACTTCCCCGGATTTGGAACGTCCCCTGGGTTTCTTTCCGCCGACCAGATACTATATTGCAGGGAGTTTTCGGACGAAGGAGATATTACGGCTCCACAGGTGGTGATGTTTGATGTCAAAACTGGGAAGAGAACCGTGCTTTATCAATTTGACCCCGAATTTACATTCTGGACCCCAGACCCTGCGGATATTACTGAGCCAGTTCTTAAGCCCATTATTATGTGGGCGGGATATCGGGGGACTATTTACAAAAAGGGGTCTCGCAATCAAATCTACACTTATGTGATTCCATTGGAGTCCACTGGAAAAAGCCCATGGAAGGGGGCTAAATTAGTTATGTGGGAAGGTAATCATACACTGTCCGTGTATTCGCCCAAGGCCACACCAACTATTGAGAAGCGTTGAAATGGCTTGCGGTTGCAACTTCTTCGCATGCGCAGGGCTCCAATAGCCATTCTTTTAATTGCTGCGCCAATTGGTCGAGCACTGAAGACTCAACGGAGCCAAACTTTAAAACCCCCGAAAGGGGGTTTTTTCTTTTGGGGGTGAAACTTTCCGGCACGGACCGCATCTAACGAGCGAAGGGAAAAACAGGTCCGGGAGAGAACGATGAACATAGAGATGATAGGCGGCGCGGCGGCGGGCGGGGTAGTTGGCTACCTCTGGCACAGGCTGGTGGGCTGTTCCACCGGCGCCTGCCCCATAGTAAGGAGCGCACGCCTCAGCGTTATATGGGGCGCGCTCGTGGGACTGCTATTGGTAGTTCAATAATGCGATAGCCGATGGAGGAACGATGCAGAACATAAATACAGAAACTTTCAAGTCCAAGGTCTTCGATTTCGACAAGAGCAAGGAGTGGAAATTCGAGGGGGATAAGCCCTGCATAGTGGATTTCTACGCCGACTGGTGCGGTCCGTGCAAGATGCTCTCGCCGCTGCTGCAGGAATTGTCGGAGAAATACGCCGGAAAGCTGGATATCTACAAGATAGACACCGACAAGGAACAGGAACTGGCCGCGTCCTTCGGCATACAGAGCATACCGACGATGCTTTTCGTGCCGATGAGCGGCAAGCCGCAGATGGCCCAGGGTGTGCTGCCGAAGGAAGCCCTGGAGAAGGCCATCGCCGACGTTCTCGGCGTGAAGTGAAACCCGGGCCCCGGTCCTGCCGGGGCCCTGTTTTAAAGGGGAGCGGCTTTTTGCCATAATTCCCCTATGAGCGTATCGTCACATCTCACCCCGGACCCCGAAAGGCGGCTCTGGATAATCCACGACCGGGTGCAGGAACTGCTCTCGGTCACCGACAGGAAACTATGGCTGTTCGTGCTGCTGGCCGCGGTCCAGATAGCGCTGGTGCGGTTCGCCTCGCCGGGAGGCGTACTGGCATATATCTCGATCCTGGTGCTGGCGCCGGCCCTGCCGCTGGGCGCTTTCGCCCTCTCCCCTTTCGTGGAGCGTGCACGGCCGATGCTCACCCATGAGCCCGCGCCCGGCAAGAAAGGCTCCGCCTATTCGCTGCTCAGCGAGCGCGACCTGGCCGGTTTCTCGCAGGCCGACCTGACCATAACGCTGGACAAGTATCTCGGCGGGGGGATAACCGCGACGCCTTACTACGAGGATATAATAGGGGAGATAGTCGAAGGGGCCAGGATCGCGGTCAAAAAAGGCACGCTGCTTAAAGCGCTCTGCTTAATCGTCTTCGCCGGCCAGCTGCTTTTCCTGGCCAGCCTTCTTTTAAGGACCTGAGCCCCGTGCGGCGGTCCCCGCTCCGCGTTATTGCGGCCACTTGTGCTTCGGGTAGCGCCGGGCCAGCGCCGGCCGCAGCTTCGGATAACTTTCCGCCCAGAAACTCTTAAGGTCCTTTGTGACCTGCACCGGCCGCATCGACGGCGCCAGTATGTGCACGACCAGCGGCACGCGGCCGGCCGCGATGCGCGGCGTCTCGCTCAGACCGAAGAGGTCCTGTATCTTCGCCTCCAGGAAAGGTTCCCCCCCGGCGGGATAGCGTATCCTCGCCTTGCGCCCGCCCGGCGTGTCCAGGCGCTGCGGCGCGTGGCGGTCTATCAGCCGGCATTTCTCCCAGCCGTACCAGTCCTTCAGGGCGGGCAGCACCTCGCGCTCACGCGCGTCGGCGACGCTGCGCGCGCCGTGGCAGATATCCGATATTATCAGGGCCTTGTCCTCTTCGGAAACGGGTTCTATGCCGAGGTCGGGGCAGGCGCGGTGCAGGAAATCGACCCTCGCCAGCCAGTCATCCGCCTCGTCGTCCCAGCGCCTGAGTTTCTGCCTGCCGCTTATGAACTCGTCGGCGATGAGGTCGGCGGAAGCCTTGCCGCGGCGGGCGGAGGTTATCTCTTTTTTTATCTCTATGTCGCGGTAGAAGGTGATGCGTTCGGTGACCGGGGTGAGCATGTCCTTGTCCAGGGCGGGACGGTCCTCTTCCCGTATGTCGCCGGGGAAGGCCGCGCGCAGCCATTCCTCCCTGACCGGCGCCGCGAAGGAGATAGTTATATCGGCCCCGCCCCGCCCGGCGCTCTCCACGACGGAGCCCGCGCAGACGAGCGGGGCGCCGGAGGCGGCGCTGGCCGGGTCCAGGCGCGCGTTGCGCCCGCCGGGGAGGCGGTAGCGGCCCTGCTCTTTAGAGAACAGCGCGGCCACGCGGTCGGGGAAAGCCAGCAGGAAGCAGCGGGCCGCGTTATCCATGTCCCGGGCCCCGCCGCGGGCGGCGCCGCCGGCCAGGCGGTCGGCCATACGCCAGGCCTCCCGGGCCGGAGCCTGGCGCAGGCCGGCTTTCTCGCAGGCGAAATAGTCGAATCCGGCGGCCGCGCAGGAGGAGAGGGCCGCCACGGCGGCGGCCAGGTCGGACCCGGCTTCGGCCCTTCCGCCGCCGCCGCGCCTGTCGGCCCAGATCCCGCGCCCCTGCGCCGCGGCCGCGATGATGGCGCACTCCCGGGCGCAGCCCAGTTTCTTCGCCTCGACCATGAAGCGCGAGTAGCGCGGATGCAGAGGGTAGGCCGACATCTCCCGGCCTGTTTTAGTGAGAGCGCCTTTCTTGTCGCAGGCCCCCAGGTCCCGGAGCAGGTTCTCCGCGCGTTCGGCCGCTTCCGGCGCGGGCGGGTCCAGCCATTCGAGTGCGCCGAAGCCGGCGTAGCCGCAGGCTTTCAGGGTCAGCAGGGCCTCGCTTATGTCCAGCCGCAGCATCTCGGGCGAGAGCGCCGGGGCGAGCCCCTGGTTCTCCCGCTCCGTCCAGAGGCGCGCGCAGACGCCCGGGCCCGTGCGGCCGGCGCGGCCGGCGCGCTGGGCGGCCGAGGCGGCGGATATCCTTTCGGTGAAAAGCGTGTTTATGCCGCGCGCGCCGTCGTAGCGGGCGACCCGGGCCAGCCCGGCGTCCACCACGGCCGCGACGCCCTCGATGGTGACCGAGGTCTCGGCTATGTTGGTCGAGATTATTATCCGGCGGCCGCCGGAGGGGGAGACCGCGGCGTCCTGCTCGGCCGGCTTCATCTCGCCGTGCAGCGGCATTACCCGGAAACCGGAGAGCGGCGGCGTTCTCGCTATCTCGGCGGCGGTCCTGTTTATCTCGAAAGCGCCGGGCATGAAGACGAGGGCGTGCCCTTCTTTAAGCGGGGGGAGAACGGAGGCGCAGGCGCGCGCCGCCGCTTCCCAGGGCGGCAGGGCGGCCGTGGCGGCGTCGCAGTAAACCGTCCTCACGGGGAAAAGGGTCCCCTCGGCCTTTATGACCGTGCAGGGCTTCATGTATTCCGCCAGGGCCTTCTCGTCCATCGTGGCCGACATGACGGCCACCAGCAGGTCGGGGCGCGGACCTTTCTGGAGCGCCAGGCAGGCTGCCAGCGTTATATCGCCGTGCAGGTGCCGCTCGTGGAACTCGTCCAGTATGACGGCGGAATATTTTTTAAGCAGCGGGTCGGAGACCAGCTCGCGCAGGAGTATTCCTTCGGTCTCGAATATTATCCGCGTCGAGGGGCCGGTCCTGTCGTCGAAGCGCACGCGGTAGCCCACTTCTCCTCCGGCCCGCCCGCCGCGCTCGGCCGCGACGCGGTCGGCGAGCATGCGGGCGGCCAGCCGCCGCGGCTGGAGCACTGCTATCCTGCCTTTGAGAGCGGAGCGGTCAAGCAGCAGCTGCGGGACCTTGGTCGATTTGCCCGAGCCCGGGGGGGAGGAAACGACCAGGCGCGCCCCGGGCCGGGCGGCGCGGACGATCTCATCGGCTTTCATCAGGACCGGCAGATGCATCCTTATATTATCCTATAAATGGGGCCCGCGCCGGGATAGGGTTCCCGGGTTTTCCTGTTTCTTGACATTGTCTAAATTTTATGTTAGTATAGAAATATGGAAAACGCGCGCGAGAAGCTCCGCTCGGCCGGTATTCGGCCCACCGCCCACAGGCTGGCCGTCGCCGCCCGACTCTTCGGGGACAGGACCCATCCCACCGCCGACCGGATATGGGACCGGGTTCGCGCGGATTTCCCCGCCATCTCGCGCGCCACGGTCTACAACACCCTGGACCTTTTTGCGGAGAGGAAACTGGTACTGCGCCGGTCCCTGGATTCCGGCGCAGCCGTCTACGATCCCTTTACTGAGCCCCACCATCATCTCGTTGACGACGCCACGGGCCATGTGTATGATATCCCGTGGGGGGAGGTCCGCATAAAAGAAAAGCCGTCGCTCAGGGATTTCGAAGTCTCGGAATTCTACCTGGTCATGCGCGGCCGGCGCCGTGCCCCTGGCCCCCGGAAGAAGAAATAGGAGGAAACATGATACCCGGCAAGAAAATGGAAGCGATGCTCAATAAGCAGATGAACGCGGAGTTCTACAACTCCCACCTTTACCAGGCCATGGCCGGCTGGTTCGAAGGCCAGAACCTGCCCGGTTTCGCGCGGTGGATGGAGGTCCAGGCCGAAGAGGAGCGCGGGCACGCCATGAAGTTCTATAACCACCTCAAGGAGCGCCGCGCCGATATAGCCGTCGGCGAGGTCCCGCCGCCCCCGGTCAAGTACAAGAACGCCCTGGCCGCCTTCCAGGCCGCCTTCGACCACGAGGTACTCGTCTCCAAGGAGATAAACAAGATGATGGAGGCCGCGCTGACGGAGAGGGACTTCGCCGCCGTGGAACTGCTCCGCTGGTTCGTCACCGAGCAGGTCGAGGAAGAGGCTCAGACCGACGCCGTCGTGCAGCAGCTCAAGATGATAGGACCCTCGCTGGGCAGCCTGATGTACATAGACAGGCATCTCGGCAAACGCAAAGCGGATTGACCCGTTCGTCCGCGGCGGACGCCCTTTTCGGAGGTTTCCGGCCTCCGAAAAGGGTATAATATTTACCGCGGACCCATATTTGCAGGAAAATCTTTAAGCGATGACTACCGACGCAAAATATCCCATGCTCATCTCAGGCGGCATGGGGGTGCGCGTTTCCTGGTGGCCGATGGCCAGGATCGTTTCCATCATGGGCGGGCTCGGAGTGGTGTCGGGCACGGGCCTGGAGCTCGTCTACCCGCGCCTGCTGCAGGACGGAGATGCCGGCGGCAATGTCCGCGCCGCCTTCAACGAACTGGCCTCGCGGCAGCCTTCCCTGGCGGAGGGGCTCAAGGACCTTTACGCTAAATATTACGTGGACGGCGGAAAACGGCCGGACGCTCCGTACAGGCCTGTCCCCATGTGGCGCCTCTCCCGCGTCGAGGGGTACGGAACCCCGCCCGATTCCTTCTGGGAGCCCTCGAAAGACCTGCAGCTGATGTCCCTCGCCTCCAACTTCGCGGAGGTCTGGCTGGCCAAGCGCGACCATAGCGGGCCGATAGGCATAAATTTCCTGCGCAAGGTGGAGCGCCCGCTCCCCTGGGCCCTTTACGGCGCGATGCTGGCCGGGGTGGACTACGTTGTGGTCGGCGCCGGAAACCCGTACGAGTTCCCCGGAATGATACGCTCGCTTTCGCGGCACGAGCCGGCCTCGCTGGGTTTCAAGGTCTTCGGCGCCACTTCCGGCTCCGGGAATTTTTCCGTGCTGGCCCGCCCCGCCTCTCTGGGCATAAAAGGCGTGGCTAACCTGCCGCAGCCTAAATTCCTGGCCATAGTCTCTTCCTACGGGCTCGCGAAAGCCCTGTACGACAATCCCGAGACCCGGCCGCACGGTTTCGTGGTGGAGGGCCCCGAGGCCGGCGGGCACAGCGCCCCGCCCGGCAAGATGAAATTCGACGCGGCCGGCAAGCAGGTCCTGGCCTATACCGAAGAGGACCGGGCCGACATACCGGCCATAGCCTCCATCGGCCTGCCTTTCTGGCTGGCGGGCACCTACGGCACGCCGGAGAAGCTGAAGTCGGCCCTGGCCGCCGGCGCCGCCGGCGTGCAGTTCGGCACCCTGGCCGCTCTCTCCGGCCAGTCCGGCTTTGCCCCCGCGCTGAGGGAAAGCACTCTCAGGATGCTGGCGGCCGTCGAACTGAAAGTCGTCAATTCCCACGTGTCGCCCACGGGGTTCCCTTTCAAGGTCGCGCAGGTGCCCGGCACCGTATCGGACCCCGCCGTGTACTCCAAGCGCCGCAGGATCTGCGACATCGGCCTGCTGGCCGCGGCCTACCTGGCTCCGGGCGGAGGGGTGGAATTCCGCTGCCCCGCCGAACCGGTGGAATCTTTCAAGGCCAAGGGCGGGAGGACGCAGAATACCGAAGGGAAGGTCTGCCTCTGCAACGCGCTCATAGCAGCCGCCGGGCAGCCGCAGATCCATCCCGACGGTTATCCCGAACCGGGCGTGGTTACGCTCGGAGAGGACCTATCTCCCGTCAAGGATATGCTGGCCGGTCTGCCTCCCGGACAATGGGGCTACTCCATCGGCAAAGCCATGCAGTACCTCAAGTCCGGGCTTAAAGAATCCTGATCCGCGCCGCCTGCGCTAATAAAAAAAGAGGGACACCATGCAAAATGGTGTCCCCCTTTTTTGGTTTTTATCGTCTGAACGCCGGGTTCAATACCGGTAATGGTCCGGCTTGTAGGGACCCTCGGGCTTCACGCCGATATAGTCCGCCTGTTCCTTAGTGAGTTTCGTCAGCTTCACGCCGATCTTCTCCAGGTGCAGCCTCGCCACTTCCTCGTCGAGATGCTTAGGCAGGCGGTAGACGCCTATCTCGTGCTTCCTGGTCCAGAGCTCCAGCTGGGCCAGCGTCTGGTTGGAGAACGAGTTGCTCATCACGAACGACGGATGTCCCTTGGCGCAGCCAAGGTTGACCAGCCGGCCCTCGGCCAGCATGTAGAGGGAGCGGCCGCCGGGGAGATCGTAGCGGTCCACCTGCGGCTTGATGGTGACTTTCTTCACGCCCCTGGACTTGTTGAGGGCCTCCACCTGTATCTCGTTGTCGAAGTGGCCGATATTGCAGACTATGGCCTGGTCCTTCATCTTCAGCATGTGCTCGAGGCGGATGATATCCTTGTTGCCGGTGGTGGTGACGTAGAGATCGGCCTCGCCCAGCGTGTCCTCGATGGTCTTCACCTCGAAGCCTTCCATGGCGGCCTGAAGGGCGCATATGGGGTCTATCTCGGTGACGATGACGCGCGCGCCGAAGCCGCGCAGCGACTTGGCCGAACCCTTGCCCACGTCGCCGTAGCCGCAGACCACGGCGACCTTGCCCGCTATCATCACGTCGGTGGCGCGCTTGATGCCGTCGGCCAGCGATTCGCGGCAGCCGTAGAGATTGTCGAACTTGGACTTGGTCACGGAATCGTTGACGTTTATGGCCGGCACCAGCAGTTTCCCGGCCTCGTGCATCTGGTAGAGCCGGTGGACGCCCGTGGTGGTCTCTTCCGAGACGCCGCGCCATTCCTTGACGGCCTCGTGCCAGCGGCGGGGTGACTTCCTGAGCAGCGTCTTAAGACAGTTGTTGAGCTCCGCCTCGTCTTCGCCGGAGGCCTTCGCGTCTAGCACTTTCGCGTCGTCCTCGGCCGCGAAGCCGCGGTGTATCATCATCGTGGCGTCGCCCCCGTCGTCGACTATCAGGTTGGGGCCCTTGCCTCCGCCGAAGTCCAGCGCGCGCTCGGTGCACCACCAGTACTCGGCCAGCGTCTCGCCCTTCCAGGCGAAGACCGGTATGCCGGACTTGGCTATCGCGGCCGCGGCCTGGTCCTGGGTGGAGAAGATATTGCAGGAGCACCAGCGCACTTCAGCGCCCAGGGCGGAGAGCGTCTCTATGAGCACGGCCGTCTGCGTGGTCATGTGCAGCGAGCCCATCACCCTGGCCCCCTTGAGCGGCTTTTTGGCGGCGTATTTTTCCCTGATGGACATCAGGCCGGGCATCTCGTGCTCGGCCACCTCTATCTCGCGCCGGCCCCAATCGGCCAGCGACAGGTCTTTGATCCTGAAATCTTCTTTCATTTTAAGGGCTCCGTTGTTCTTAGCGGGATTTAACGCGGTTCTCATTCTGTTCTCCAGGCGCGCGGGATACCGTCCCGCCGCCTTAATTATACTTTTTATGGCGGGGGACTGGAACTTCCTCCCGGGGCCGGGCTTTTTGTATCCTTTCCCTTGATATTAAGGGGGGATATACAGAATATGAGAATATCGAAGTACCCGGTACTGGCCGCCTGCCTGCTGCTCTGCGCCGCCGCCGCTTCTCGGGCGGAAGACTGGGTAATACCCCGGACCACGTACTATATAAGCGCGGAGGCGCAGGAGTTCACCGGCTTCCCGCCGCCGCCCGCCGACGGTTCGCCTGCCGACCTGGCCGATCTCCAGGGCGTCCGAGACTGGCAGGTAAAACGCAGCACCGCTCAATGCGCCGCGGCCAACGCCGCCGCCCGCGCCGCTTTCACCGAGTTCTTCGGGGAAATAAGTCCCTTTCCTTCCCCGCTGCCGCCCGGGGCAGCCGTCATACTGGGAAGGATAAAGAAAGAGACCGACGGCGCCGCCGCCGGAATAAAGGACAGGTTCGAGCGCCCCAGGCCCTTTCTGCGCGCCGACGACCTGGACCCCTGCCTGGGCCGTATCGGGGGCAAGGCCTACCCCAGCGGACACGCGACCATTTCCCGCGTCCTTGCCCTGATCCTCTCGGACCTGGTCCCTTCCCGCCGCAAGGAATTCCTCGCCCGCTCCGACGAGGCCGCGCTGGAGCGCGTGATCGGCGGCGTCCACCACCCCGCCGACATAGAGGCGGGCAAGCTGCTCGGCGACCGGCTTTACGCCGCCTATTCCCGGAGCCCCGCCTTCAAAGCCGACATGAGGTCCCTGCGCGGCTTCCTTAAAAGAGCTCCCGCCCGGCCGACCCGGGTAAAGGGGAAGACCCCCTGACCGGCTTGTGCACGACGGCCATGCTGCTCCTGCTCTGCGCGCTGCCCGGCGCCGCGGCCGGGGCCCCGAGCGCCCTGGAAGTGACGACCGTGACGGTGAGCGGCGCCGACAGCCTTGAGCCCGGCGAGCTGGAGGAGATACTGCCGCTGCGCCGCGGCTCGCCTTACGGCCCGGAGGAGAAGGAACTGCTCCGCGACGTGGCGCTTTCCTTCTACCGCGCGCGAGGCTTCCTGGAGGCCGAAGCGGAGATCTCCGAGACCGTCGGGGACGACGCGGTCTCGCTCGAGGTCCGCGTGAGGGAAGGCCGCCGCTATGTCTTCGGGTCCACCTCCTTCAAGGGACTGGAGAAGCTGGATGAAAGCGCCGTTTCCAGGGAACTGCGGTACGCTTCCGGCGAGCCGTACGAATATTCGCGCGTTATGTCCTCTCTCGGCCGGCTGCAGGGCCTGGGGTGGTTCGAAAAACTGGGCGTGCGAGTCTCTTCCTCCCCGCCGGGCGTCATGGACGTCTCCTTCGACCTGCGCGAGCACCCTATGCTGTGGCTGAAGGGCGGCGTGGGCTACGGTTCCGAGGAGCGCGAGCGCATCTCCCTGGGCCTTGCCCACAATAATTTCCTGGACCGGGGCTACAGGGCGGAACTGACGGGAAGCCTCTCCACCATCTGGCTCGAATACAGGGCCGATTTCGTCAACAGGCATTTATTCTCCTCGCGCACCGAGCTCACCAACACCACCTCCTGGAAAAGGGAGCGGCGCGAGGGCTATAAGATGGAGACCGCCAAGACCGCCCTGGGGCTCGGCCGCGCCCTGGCCGAATTCCTGCGCGGCTCCGTCACCTACCGCCTGCAGCGCAACCTGATCTACGGCGTGGCCCCGGGCATCCAGGCCTACGCGCCCGGGCTTTCCCGCACGCGCTCTGTCTCGCTGGCCCTCAACCGCGACACCTCGGACGCGCCTTTCTATCCTTCGCGGGGGACCCGTTCCGAGTTCCTGCTGGAGCGCTCCGGTGGATTATGGGGCGGCGATAGCGACTTCTACAAGACCTTCCTGGGAGCGACGGCCTATCTCTCCGCCTGGCGCGGTACAGTGGTGGTCCTTTCCGCCCGCGGCGGTTTCGTAAGGGAGACCGGCGACACCGCGGAGGTCCCCATCTTCGACCGCTTCTTTTCCGGCGGCGCCAACTCCATACGCGGCTACGACGAGCGGGCCGTTGGCCCGGAGGACGCCGAGGGCAACCCCATCGGCGGGCGGGTAACGGCCGGCGCCAACGCGGAGTTCCGGTTCCCCGTCTATAAGGATCTCCGCGGAGCGCTGTTCGCCGACGGCGGCCAGAGCGCGCTGCGTACCTCCGGCGTCGATCCCTCCAGGTGGAAACTCGGCGCCGGTTTCGGCCTGCGTTACCGCACCCCGGTCGGACCGCTGAGGGCGGACTTCGGTTATAAGCTCAATCCCGGCTCCGATCCCGCCGACGGAAGATGGCGGATACATCTCACACTGGGGGAATCTTTCTGAAGCTCCGCGTCCCGCTGAAATACGCCGCCGCCGCGGCGGCGTTCTTCGCCCTCTGCCTGGCCGCCGCCTGGTTCTGCCGGGCGCCCCTGCTGGCGAAGGCCGCGGAGCTGGCCGCCGGGCGGGCGGGATTCGCTCTCGTCCTCTCCGACGAACTATCCGTCTCTCTTTCGGAGATAGAGACCGGCCGGTTGCGGGTCCACGGCGAGGGTTTCTCCGTTTCGCTCGCGTCCGCGTCCTTTCGAGTTTCATGGGGCGATCTGGTGAAGGGCCGACATTGGCTGGTGGCGGACGTTCACGGCCTCTCGGTCTCCATGTCCGGCGGCGGCGAAGGCGGCGTCCCGGTCTTCGTCATGCCCTCTATGTATCCGCTCAAGACCCTGGAGATCACGGGCGGGAATATCGCGGCCGGAGGCGGGAGCATATCGGTCGGCAGGCTTTCGGCCTCGGCCGGGCCCGGCGAAGCCGTCCTCCGCGCGCTGGAGCTGGAAGCGGGGGATACCCCGGTCTCGGCCTCCGGATCATGCTCTCCCGGAGGCTGTTCCGTGGGAGGTACGGCCGGGCCGTCGGAATCCCTGCCTGACACGGTACGTTTCGACGCGGAGATATTCCGGTCGTCGGCTGGCTTTTCGGCCGCCATGCCCGCGGCCGGGCTGCGGGCATCGGGCGAGACCGGGTTCGATGAGAACTGGTCGGCTACGGTGTCACTTTCTTCGGCGGCCTACGGCGTCCCGGGCCGCTGCCGGGGGAAGGGGGAGGGTTACGATCCCGCGAGTATGAGCGCCTCGGCTTCCTGCTTTTTCAGAGCGGGCGGTTTCCCTGTGAAGGTTTCGGTTTCGGCGGAAAAAGGCGAATTCTCTTTTTCGGCCTCCGCCTCGACGGACTCCGCCTCGGCCTCCGCGTCCGGGACCTATCTGTATACCGGGGGCCGGCTGGCCGCTGAACTCGATTCCTCCGGGGACCTGCTCCTCCCGCGCGGCGCCGCCGTAAGAGGATTCACGCTGGCCGTTTCCGTTTCGGGTACGGCCGGCGATTTTTCGGTCTCGGCCGGACTGAGCGTCGCCACGGCGGCGGCGCCCGGGTTCGTCGCCGGTCCGCTCACCCTTTCGGCTTCCGCCGCTTCCGGGCCTCCTCTCTCCTTCCAGGCCGCGCTGGAAGCCGGGTCCCTGGCGGCCGGGGATCTGCGGGTTTCTTCGGTCTCGTTCAAAGGCGGCGGCTCGCCGGCCGAACACAGTTTCGAGCTGACCGCGGCGGCGCCGGAAGGGGACCTGCTGCTGGCCGGTTCCGGATCCTATGAAGGAAAGTGGACGGGAGAAGTGAATTCGCTCGAAGGTCTCGGATTGCGTCTCAGGCGGCCCTTCACCGCCTGGGTCTCCACGGCGGGGAGTGGTTTCTCCGGGCTGGCGCTGGCTTACGGCTCCGGCGAACTGGACGCTTCCGCCGATTATTCCGGCGGGCGGTTCTCTTCGCTGGAGGCCGAAGCCCGGGGTTTCGAGATATCGGCCGCCTCGGCCGTCCTGAGCCAGCTCTCCTCGGTCTCGGGCACGCTGGACGCTTCGCTCAGCCTCTCCGGCCCTCCCGGGGCCCTGGAGGGAGGCTTTTCGCTGCGTTCGTCCGGCATCTCCGCGGAAGGGGTCGGGATCGGCCGGCTGAACGTCGCCGCCGATCTCTCCGGCGGCAGGATAGTTTCCCGGGAAGCCTGGCTGGAAACGCCCGGCGGCCGGCTGGAGTCCTCCTTTTCCGTCGCGCCCGGCGATCCGGGCGGGAAGGATTACTTCACCGTCGTATCTTCGGACACGGACGTTTCTTTCCTCTCGGCCTTAATGCCCGGAGTGGAGATGAAGACGGCCCTGCTGAGTTCCGATATAAGGATTTCACGCGGCTCCTCGTCCCTGGAAATGGAAGGCGGCGCCGAACTGGCCGCCGCGGGCCTGACTTTAACGGACTTCGGTCTGAAATTTTCGACCTTCGACCTGAGCCTGCGGCCCGCCCCCGGCGGCGACGGCGTCGCCCTGTCCGGCTTCGCCGGCGCGGAGCGAGGCTGGCTGGAGGCGGAGGGCGCTCTTTCTCCCGGCGGTCCGGACCTGAGGCTGCGCGGTTCCGGCGTAAATTTCAACTTCCGTTACGGTATCTACGGTTCGGCGGCGTCGGCGAAATTGAGGGTCTCGGGCCCGTGGGACGCTCCGCTTTTCGCGGGGGACTTCGGTCTCTCCGAGCTCAACTTCGACCAGGAACGCTGGGACAAGGCCCCGGCCTCAGACGGCGGGCCTTCGTCCTACGGGCTCGATATCTCCGTCTCGATCCCCCGCAACGCCTGGTACCGCAGCAACGCCGGCACTATAGAGGGCCGGGGGAATATCGACGTTAAAAAGGAGCCCCTGCGCCCGCCGTTCGTGATCGGGCTTATCGAGAGCGTCAGGGGAAGTTATTCCTACCTGGGCAAGAGTTTCGACGTGGAGAACGCCAGGGTAAATTTCTCCGGCAGGAACCCGCCCGACCCGGACATATACCTCCTGGCGGCTTACGAGGACAGGGTGAACTCGCTGCAGGTGTATTTCGAAATGGAAGGCACCATGCGCTACCCGAAGGTCAGGCTCTACTCCGAGCCTCCCATGGAGCAGCGCGACATCATGTCGGTCATGCTCACCGGCCGGCCGCTGTACTCGCTCTATTCCAACGGCGCGGGATCCGAACGGTCCGGCGGCGCGGGGGTCTCGGCCGAACAGGCCGTGGCGGGCTACATTTCGGGGCGAGCCGGCCTGCTGGTGCGCGACAAACTGGACCTGGACGTGCTCAATATAAGGATGACGCAGGAGCGGCGCGCCGACGTCACGGTGGGCCGCTACCTGACCAGCGACCTTTTCGTGAGCTACGGCCAGACGCTCGGACCGCGCGGGGAGAAGCGCGTCAACGCGGAATACTCGCTGTCGAAGTATTTCAGCCTGGAGGGCAAGACCTCCACCGAAGGCGTCTATTCCGCCGACCTGCTTTTTAAGTTCGGTATCCGCTGACGGGAAGGGAGAAGAAGAATCTTGTGCCGCGGCCGGGTTCGCTTTCCGCTTCCAGCCGGCTGCCGTGGGCTTCCACGAAGTCGCGGGATATCTTAAGGCCGAGGCCGGTGCCGGAGGCCGTTCGCCTGCCCTGTTCCGTCCGGTAGAACCCCGAGAATATCGATTCCAGGTCCCCGCGCGAGATGCCTATGCCGCTGTCCTTTACGGAGAATTCCGCGAAGCCGGGCGAAACGTGCTTGAGGCTTATCACTATCTCGCCGCCCGCGGGGGTGTATTTTATGGCGTTATTTATCAGGTTCGACACCACCAGCCCCGCTATATCCGGATCGCATACGACCGGGACTATCTTTTCCGGAAAATCGGTTCTTAGCTCTATCCCCTTGTCTTTGGCCAGGTAGGCGAGGTGTTTCAGGCTTTCGAAGACCAGTCCGCGGAACTCGGTCTCCCTGGCCTCCAGCTTAAAACGCCCGGTCTCCAGCCTCGCCTTGTTGAGGAAGGTCTTCACCGTCCTGGCCATGTTCCGGTGGGATTGCTCGAGTATCCGGTAATACTTAGCCGTCTCTTCGTCCTGTTCGCCTTCGGTCATATCGGAAAGCAGCGAGACCGCCAGCTGCGCGCTGACAAGGTAGTTGTTAAGCTCGTGGCTGACGATAGAAACCATCTCCGCGTTCAGCCGGGCCAGGCGCTCATGTTTTTCCAGCGCCTCCCTCAGTTTATTCAGCGTTAACGCGCCGGTAACGAAGAAGATAAGGCGTATGCCCGCGTTCCAGTAAGCTATTCCGGGGTGGCTGTAATACTGGGCCCCGAGTATATAGTCGTTGGCCAGCCACAGGGCCGCGCTTGCCCCGGCGAAGGCCAGGCCCGGGAGCAGCCCCAGTCCCCAGGCCGCTATCGAGACGGGGAGAAGGTAGAACGCCGAGACTCCGACCTCGGTGCCGACGGCATGGTCCGCCACGGCTATGAAAACGAGCGAGGCTATGGCGGCGTAAAGCGAGAGTTTCCGGGAGCCCATGATCTTTGAGAGCATGACCGGAATTATACATATTGTCCCCGCCGCCGGCTATATCTGGTAAAATATAGACGTACAAAGACGTTATGACGGAGGGACCGACCATGAAAAAGACTTCCAAGACCAAGACCGCCGCCTGCGGCTGCGCCTGCGGGTGCTCGCAGAGCTCCCTGAACTCGCCCGCCGACGCCATGATGGCGCTCTGCATAATGGCGATGGCCAGCGACGGCAAGCTCGAAAAGCACGAACTGGCCCGCATAGACCAGATGATAGCGATGAGCCCGCTTTTCGACGGCGTGATGAACGCCCGCGACTACGCCGCCTGCATATCCGAGACCATATCCGAAAAAGGCCGGGCCGCGGTCATGGAGGAGTCCGCCGCGCTGCTCTCCGACCGGCTCGCCGAGACCGCTTACGCCTGGGCCGCCAGCATGGTCATGGCCGACGGCAAGGTCGTCTCGCCCGAACACAAGTTCCTCTCCTCCGTCCGCAAGGCGCTGGGCGTGCACGGAGTGCTCGCCGGCAAGATCAACGCGGTGGTCGCGATACTCAACCGCGCCAAATAACGGGGGAGATCTGAGCTCCGACAGGGTGGTTTACTCCACGGGGCCGGGCGGCGTCGAAATATGTCCCGGCTGCCGCAAGGCCCCGTGTTCATGCCCGGAAGGACTGGCCGGGCCTTCCAGGCCGCGGACGCAGGGCGAGCCGGTGCGGGTCTCCTACCGGCGGACGGGAAAAGGCGGGGGGATGACCCTGGTGGAGAAACTCCCGATGCATCCCGCCGGGAAAGAAGAGCTGCTTTCCCGGTTCAAGAAGCGGCTGGGCGCCGGCGGCACCGTCAAGAACGGCGTGCTCGAAATACAGGGCGACCGCAGGGCTTTCGTCAAAGCCGAACTGGAAGCTTCCGGTTACAAGGTCAGGCTCATAGGCTGACGGCCGTGGGCTCTCCCGCCTCCATAAAATGCTAAAATAGATGCAAGCGGCGCCCTTCCCGGGCCCGCGGATGGAGTCCTCTGACCGCGGTCCGTTTCGGCTGACCTCAAAATTTCATCGGAGAGACTTTCGCCCGGACGGGTCTTAGAGCCCCGTCCCCGAGTCACCGGCTTTTTATGATCACGCTTCGCAACGTTTCCAAATCATTCGGCGGCCAGTCCCTCTTCGAGGACGCCTCTCTCCAGATAAACGACGGGGAGCGCTTCGCTCTGGTCGGCCCCAACGGGGCCGGCAAATCCACGCTTTTCAAGATGATGCTGGGCGAGGAGGAGGCCGACGAGGGCCATCTCCAGTTCAAGAAGGGCGTAGTGGTAGGCTACCTGCCGCAGGAGAACGCCCCCGTCTCAGACAGCACCGTTCTGGAGGAGACCCTCTCCGAACTGGAAGATTTCGACGGCCGCAAAGAGGCCGAGGCCAAGGCCGTGCTGATGGGCCTGGGCTTCAAGGTATCCGATTTCACGCGCAAGGTGAATACTCTGAGCGGCGGCTGGGCCATGCGCGTGGCGATGGCCAGGCTGCTGGTCAAGAAGCCGGACCTGCTGCTGCTCGACGAGCCCACCAATCACCTGGACCTGGACTCGATGATCTGGCTGCGGGACTACCTGGCCTGGTATCCCGGCGCCGTCTTCATAATCTCCCACGACCGCTCTTTCATCGATTTCCTCTGCACCGCCATAGTCTCGCTCCAGGATAAGACGCTGCGCGTCTACCACGGGGACTACGCCAATTTCCTCGCCCAGCGCGAGTCGGAGAAGGAAAAGCTGCTCTCGCAGTGGAAGCAGCAGCAGCTGGAGATCGCCGACATGAAAGACTTCATCGCGCGCAACCGGGCGCGGGTCTCCACCGCCTCGCGCGTGCAGAGCATGATAAAGCGGCTCGACAAGCTCGAGCTCATAGAGCTGCCTCCGGAGAACAAGACCGTCAAGATACGCTTCCCTCAGCCCTCGCGCACCGGTACCAAGGTCCTGGAACTCAAGAACGTCAGCAAGACCTACCCGGTCCCCGGCCACGACCCGATAAAGGTCTACGAGAATTTTAATTTCGAGCTCAACCGGGGCCAGAAGCTGGCCTTCGTCGGCCGCAACGGCGCCGGCAAGAGCACGCTGCTCAAGATGCTGGCGGGAGTGGTGGAGCCGGACTCCGGCGAGCGCGTGCTGGGCCTTAACGCCAAGACGGGTTATTTCTCCCAGCACCGCACCGGCATACTGGAGCCGCGCCGCAGCGTGCTGCAGGAGGCGCTGGACAACGACCGGATGAACCCGGAGCTGATGGTGCGCACCGTGCTGGGGACCTTTCTCTTCCCGGGCGATAACGTCTTCAAGAAAGTGTCGGTCCTGAGCGGCGGAGAGAAGAGCCGCCTCATGCTGGTCAAGCTCCTGCTGGACCCGCCGAACGTGCTGCTGCTCGACGAGCCCACGACCCACCTGGACATCCCCAGCGTGGAGGCGCTGGTCGCCGCGCTGAAGGAGTACGAGGGCACCGTCTGCTTCATCAGCCACGACCTTTATTTCGTGAACCAACTGGCCGACTCGGTCGTACACGTGGAGAACGGCAAGGCGACGGTATACCCCGGCAACTACGATTATTTCCAGAGCCGCCAGGAACAGATGGAGGCCGAGGCGCAGGCCGCGGCCGCCGCCAGGGCGCGCAAGGCCCCGGACCCGGAGCCGCAGGCCGATCCCCGCGAGGAAGAACGCCGCCGGAAGAAGGACCGGGAGCAGGCCGAGCGCCGCTCCGCCAGGCTTAAGGAAGAGATCGCCTCGTCCAAAAAGAAAGTGGAGGAGCTGGCCGCGCGGCTTTCCGATCCGGCAGTCCACGCAGATTACGACCTGGTCAGGTCCATCGGCGAGGAGATAAAAGTTTTGGAGACCGAGGCCGCCGCCAAAGAGAACGAACTCTCCGGCGGCCCGGAGGCAGGATCGTGACGCCGGCAGCGGAGGCCGCGTACGCCCCGGAAGGGGACAAGGAACCAATGCAACAGGAAAAAACAGCGCGCAGGAACGACCTCAGGAACATAGCCATCATCGCCCACGTAGATCACGGCAAGACCACCCTCGTGGACGCCATGCTCAAGCAGACCGGCGCCTTCACCGACAAGAGCGGCGAAGAGTCCATCTGCATCATGGATTCCAACGACCTCGAACGCGAACGTGGCATAACGATACTGTCCAAGAACACCTCGGTGCGCCGCGGCGACACGGCCATACACATAGTCGATACGCCCGGTCACGCCGACTTCGGCAGCGAGGTCGAACGCGTGCTGCGCATGGTCGACGGCGTGCTGCTGCTGGTGGACGCTCTCGACGGCCCGATGCCCCAGACCCGCTTCGTGCTCAAGAAATCGCTGCTGCTCGGCCTGCGGCCGATAGTAGTGATAAACAAGGTGGACCGCCCCAACTGCGATCCCCACGCCGCGCTCGACAAGGTCTTCGCGCTTTTCATGGAGCTGGGCGCCACCGACGAGCAGCTGGATTTCCCCGTGGTCTACGCGGTCGGCCGCGACGGCTGGGCCTCTCCGGATTTCAATAAGCCCGCCAAAGACCTCTCCTTCCTTTTCGACACCATAATAGGACAGGTGCCCGGCCCGCTGGACCTGGACGCCGAGCCGCTGCGCGTGCTGATCACGATGCTGGACTACAGCTCCTACACCGGCCGCATAGGCGTGGGCCGCATAGTGCAGGGAGTGATAAATTCCGGCCAGACAGTGGCCATGGGCTCCCCGGCCTCGCAGCCCGTGACCCGGAAAGTAATGCAGCTGATGGGATACCGGGGCCTGGACCGCGTAGCGATAAAGACCGCCCGCTCGGGCGACATCGTGGCCATAGCCGGCCTGGAGGGGATCGAGGTGGGACACACCGTCTCCTCCGCGGAGGCGCCCGGCGTGCTGCCGGGTCTGGAGATAGAGCAGCCCACCCTCTCGATGGAGTTTTACGCCAACGACGGCCCCTTATCCGGCCGCGAGGGCAAGTTCGTCACAATCACTCAGATACGGGACCGCCTCTACCGGGAGCAGGAGACCAACGTCGGGCTTAAAGTCGAGGAGATCCCCGGCCAGGCGGGCTTCAAGGTCTCGGGCCGCGGCGAGCTGCATCTCGCCATCCTCATCGAGACGATGCGCCGCGAGGGATACGAGATCTGCGTCTCCAAGATGGCCGTTATCACCAGGGAGGAGAACGGGACGGTCATGGAGCCGGTGGAATACCTCATCCTCGACGCCCCGGCCGAATTCCAGGGAGCGGTCATGACCGGCCTCGGCGCGCGCGGCGCGCAGATGAAGAACATGGTCTCCGGCGACGACGGGCGGGTGCGTTTCGAGTACGTCATCTCCTCCCGCGCGCTGATAGGCTTCAAGTCCGAGTTCATGACCTTCACCAAGGGCGCCGGCCTGATGCATCACAGTTTCCACGGTTTCCTGCCGGAGGGCAATTTCAGCCGTCCGCCGCGCAACGGGGTCTTCGTCGCCAAGGAAAACGGCCAGACCGCCGGGTACGCGCTCAACGGCCTGCAGGACCACGGCATCATGTTCGTCGGCCCCGGCGAGGAGGTCTACGCCGGCCAGGTCGTGGGCGAGCACTGCCGCGGCAACGACCTGGTCACCAACCCCTGCAAGGAAAAGAAGCAGACCAACATGCGCTCCTCCACCGCCGACGCTTCCATCCTGCTCACCCCGCCGCTCAGGATGAGCCTGGAGCAGGCTATCGAGTACGTGGAAGAGGACGAGTTCGTGGAAGTGACGCCGAAGAGCCTCCGGCTGCGCAAGAAGATACTGGACCATTCCATGCGCAAAAGGAGCGAGAAAGAGGAGTGAAGCCGCTGCTCGCCGTTCTCTGCCTGACCCTCGCGGCGGCCGCTCCGCGGCCCGCCGCCGACCCCGCCGACGGTTATGCCGGGCGCTGGGCCGGCGAGGCCCGGCTGGATTCGGGCCAGAGGTACGAAGTGTCCATATCCATCAGGAAGGCTTCGCACGGTTTCTCCGCCTCCTACCGCGCCACTCCCAAGAGCGAACGCGCGGGCGGAGGCCGGCTGAGCGGCACCGCCGAGGCGGCCAAAAAGCCGGAGGGGACCTACAGGGTCCGGCTGAGACTGGACGCTTTCAGGAATTTCAATATGCCGGCGACGGCTTTCGTGGACGAGGGGGGGAAGCTTACCATCAAGTCCGTGATGTTCAGCGGTTTCGGCAACCTCAACGCAAGAAAAGATCAGATACGCTTCATGTACGACTCGCGCATGGGTTCGGGGAGCGGCGTGCTCACGAAAAAAGTCCCTAAAAAGCCGGGCGTTTCCAAAAAGAAGAAAGAGGTCTCCTCTCCCCCGCCGCCTTCGGGGCCGATCGACCTGGAAATATCCCCGGTCAGGCCCGACTGATCCCGCCCGCGGGCTTTTTCCCCGCCGGGGCCGGGCACAGTCCGGCGCAATAGATCACCACGCAGGCCGAGATATACACCCATAGCAGCAGCGCCATTATTCCGCCCAGCACCCCGTAAACGCTGCGGCCGGCGGCGTATCCCATATACAGGGAGAAAAGCCACCCGGTGGCGCGCAGTATGACCGTGGCCGCCAGCGCCGGCTTCCAGATCTCGCCGAAGCGCCTGGTATGTATCGGCGCGAAACTGTAAAGGATGGCCACTCCCGCGAAGACGATCGCCCAGGGCAGGACGACGAAGAACAAGGTGTAGAAATGTCCCGGTACCGGTCCCAGGCCCAGCCCCCAAGCCTCTATGAGACCCTCCGCGGCGCCCAGCGCCAGTCCGCCGAGGATCAGGATCGAGGTAAGAGCGAACAGCAGGAACCCCTTCAGGATGTCCTTCAGCCAACTGGTCCTCCTTTCGCCGCAGGCCAGGTTTATCGCCTCGGCCATGGCGGAGAAGGCCCGGGACGACATCCAGAGCAGCAGCGCCAGCGAGATCAGCCCGGCCCCGGTCCTGGCCTCGCCCAGTCCGGTTATGGTGTCCGCCACCCAGCGCCGCAGCTGCGGCCCCAGCGAGGCGAAGGTCTCGGCGTAGCCGACAACCTTCGATACGGCGAGGCTATAGTCCAGGAACATGGAAGCCCCGGCCACCAGCAGTACTATGGCGGGGAAAAGGGAGAAGAAAGCGTGAAAGGCTATCGCCGCTCCCCGCTGGGAGCCGTCTATCCGCATAAAAGTGCCGAACGCGCCGGCGGCGGCACGCCAGGCCTTAAGCGCCAGGTTCTTTACCATATGGTATAGATATTATCAAAAGCGGGCCGGTCCTTCATCAATTTGATATATTTTAACCATGACGACACATCTTAAGTTCATGCGCGAAGCTATAAAAGAAGCCCGCAAGGGCCTGGCCGAGGGGGGGATCCCCATAGGGTCCGTCCTGGTCAAAGGCGGGCGTATAATAGGACGGGGGCATAACCGCCGGGCACAGAAAAAGTCGGCCATACTGCACGCCGAGATGGACTGCCTGGAGAACGCCGGCCGTCTGAAGGCCGCCGATTACCGCAAATGCACCATCTATTCCACCCTGTCCCCCTGCCATATGTGCACCGGGGCCATTCTGCTTTACGGGATCCCCCGGGTGATTATAGGGGAGAACCGGACCTTCAGGGGGCCCGAGGCCTATTCCCGCCGGCGCCTTAAGCTCACGAACCTGGACCTAGACGAATGCCGGGAGCTGATGGAGGGGTTCATAAAGGCCCGCCCGGAGCTCTGGTACGAGGACATCGGAAAATAATCCGCACGCGGCGCCCGCAATATGCTAGTATATACGTGTACCAGAACTCAGTCTATTGCGGTCCGACCCGGCAATACTGCGGTGTAGAAGATAGCAGAGAGTGAGTTTAAGGACAGAGAGTATTGTCAGGAGGATAGCATAATGAAAAAGATATACGTAGGGGGACTCCCCTTCTCAACCACCGAGGACGAACTGAACGGTCTGTTCGCCAGCTACGGCAAGGTCGCCAGCGCCAAGATCATCACGGACAAGTTCAGCGGGCAGTCCCGCGGCTTCGGCTTCGTGGAGATGGAAGACGACGCTGAGGCCACCGCGGCCATGGACAAGCTTAACGGCTCCGAGTTCGGCGGCCGCAAGCTGACCATCAACGAGGCCCGCCCGATGGAGCCCCGCTCCGGCGGCGGCGGTAAGTTCGGCGGCGGCGGCGGACGCGGCGGTGACCGCGGCGGTCGCGGCGGCGGCGGTTTCTCCAAGTGGTGAGCTGACCCCATAGACTGAAACTGAAAAGTTTCGACCCCCGTTCGCGTAAAGCGGACGGGGGTTTTTCTTTTGTACCGGCCCTTGACAATCAACTTACACGGACGTATAATTATACAAGCGTATAGTTATCTCGGAGGACATATGGCCAGACGGGCGTCGGGTACCGACATCAAACTCAAAGCCGCCGGCAAGGACCTGCTGCGGGAGAAGGGATTCGCGGGTTTCGGCGTGCGCGAAGTCTGCCGCCGGGCCGGCGTGAATACCGGCATGTTCCACTACTATTTCGGCTCCCGGGAGGAGTTCCTGCGCGCCGTCATGAAGGAAATGTACGCCGATTTTATGGTAGATTTCAAGGCGGGGGTATCCGCGGGGGGAAGTCCGCGGGACAAACTTAAGAACGCTCTGGTGCAGGTCGGCCGTTTCGTCCGCGGCATGCGGCGCACCGCGCCGATGGTCCTGGCCGACCTCGCGCACGGCAACAAGGAGGCTTTCGCCTTCGTTACCGGCAATTTTACGGAGCACGCCGCGCAGATAGCCGGGCTGGCCGCCGCGAACCGACCCGGGAGCGCGCTGAAAGACCGTTCCGTGCCTTTCGTCGTGGGCGCGCTGCTGCCGGTCATGATCTTCCCGGGCATTATAGGGGGCATCCTGGAACGCAACGGGGTAAAAGCGCTCGGGGGGGAGAAACTCAAGGACCTCATGGAGGAATTCCTCTCGGACGAAGGCATAGAGGAACGGGCCGAGATAGCGCTGAGAGGTATAGGTTTATGAGAATACTTATAACTTTGCTTATGCTGTCGCCCGCCGCCGCCGGCGCGGAGGAGTTCTTCGTCTCCCTTGCCGACGCGGAAAAAGGCGCGCTGGCCGTTTCGGGCGATTACCGCGGCGCGCTGCTTTCCGCCGAAGCCGCCGGCGCCGCCGCGGAGGCGGCCGGTTCCGCGCTTTATCCGCGCCTGGCCCTCGAGGGGAATCTGCGCTACGCCGCGGAGGTGGGGGAAATATCCATGCCGGCCGCCCTCGGCGGGGCCCGCCCGCTGGGCGACAACTGGACCTATTCCATCGGGCCTTCCGCGTACTGGACGCTCGACGGCGGAGGGCTGCGTCACGCCCGCGAGTCCGCGCGCCTTAAGGCCTCCGCCCGGTCCGCGGAAGCGGAGGCCGCCCGGCGC
>JAVVFK010000049.1:0-12561 GCA_032251015.1 Elusimicrobiales bacterium | reverse complement strand
AGCGTCGAATTGAACCACATGATCCACCGCTTGTGCGGGCCCCCGTCAATTCCTTTGAGTTTTAACCTTGCGGCCGTACTCCCCAGGCGGTAGACTTAATGCGTTAGCGTCGGCACGGAAGGGGTCGATACCTCCCACACCTGGTCTACATCGTTTACGGCTAGGACTACCAGGGTATCTAATCCTGTTTGCTCCCCTAGCTTTCGCGTCTCAGCGTCAGTAAAGGCCCAGGAACCTGCCTTCGCCTTGGGCGTTCTTCCAGATATCTACGCATTTTACCGCTACACCTGGAATTCCGGTTCCCTCTACCTCACTCAAGAAGCCCAGTTTCCGTGGACAGTTCGCAGTTGGGCTGCGAAATTTAACCACAGACTTAAGCTCCCGCCTACACGCGCTTTACGCCTAGTAATTCCGAGTAACGCTCGCCACCTACGTATTACCGCGGCTGCTGGCACGTAGTTAGCCGTGGCTTATTCGCAGGGTACCGTCATTTGTTTCGTCCCCTGCAAAAGAAGTTTACGATCCGAAGACCTTCGTCCTTCACGCGGCGTCGCTGGATCAGGGTTTCCCCCATTGTCCAAAATTCCCCACTGCTGCCTCCCGTAGGAGTAGGGCCCGTGTCTCAGTGCCCTTGTGGCCGGTCATCCTTTTAGATCGGCTACCCGTCAAAGCCTTGGTGGGCCATTACCCCGCCAACTAGCTGATAGGTCGCAGACTCCTCCCTGAACGCATTGCTGCTTTCATCCCAAGAAGATGCCTCCTCGGGATTATATGGAATATTAGCTCGACTTTCGCCGGGTTATCTTCCATTCAGGGGTAGATTGTCTACGTATTACTCACCCGTCTGCCGCTAGGTCGTACAGACCCTCGCTCGACTTGCATGTGTTAGGCGCGCCGCCAGCGTTAACTCTGAGCCAGGATCAAACTCTCCATTGAAATCCGCAGACAGCTCATAGCAAACAACGCTATTTACCATTAGCAGTTCACGGAGCGCTCTATTGGCTCTTACTTTCATTGCACTGTTCTTTCGAACGGTGCAAGGTTTTAACACCATTGGTTTTTTTTAATACACCATTCTACGAAGTCTCAGTTTCTTTCCCGACCTCCGACCGGCTCGCGCCGCTCTGCGATCAGGCTTTCCGCCGAAGCTCCGCTTCAGGGTGCCCATTCATACATAATTTTTCAGAGAACAAACCCTTTCCTGTTTTCGTACTTCACAGGTACGGGTGATTTGGCTTGCCGCAGTGTGAACCGCGACTGTGTTTATATCTTACCAAAACGGGGCGAGTCTTGTCAACTCTTTTTTTTCTCGTCGGAGAAACCGTTTTTTTGAAGCTGACGCTTCAAGGTTTTTCAACTTCTTGCTGCGTGTTTCCTACGCTGTTTAAAAGATCCAGACCGCCCGTTTTTGGTTCACGGTTTCCGACAACACGAATATTATAGCAAAAATTTTTTTCTTGTCAAATGTTTTTTTTGGGTATTTTTTCGCGCGTTCCCCGGCGCGTCTTTTCGCGCGGACGCGCGCGCCGCCCGACCGTTCCGGCGCGCCGCGGCATCGGCGGCGGCCTCTGCCTCACCCGCTGCCGGCGACAGCCTCCCCCGCGGACAGGCCTGGGCGCGGCTCCCGGCTGGGATGCGGGCAAAATACAGGTATATATTTATAATTAATTTATAAATTATTTATAAATATAATTAGTGGGCGCGCTTTTCAAAGAACTTTTTGGATCTGCAGCCCTTGGGAGCCATGTTCTTATAGGCCAGCCCCCTGCAGACATCGCCCTTGGCCACCAGGGTCGCGTATCTTTTATCGGGACAGAGCTCGAAGAACCTGGCGTAATCGGCCGCGGCTTCCTTGAACTGCCCGGTCTCGAAGCGTATTTCGCCCCGCCCCTGGTAGGAATAGGCGTCCCCCGGTTCCAGCGCCAGCCGCTCGCCGAAATCCAGGAAAGCGTCGGCGTTATACACGTCTTTCTCCGTGCCGGAGGACCGCCTGGCCAGCAGACGGCGCACCAGCGCCCGCTGATAAAGCGCGTAGCCATTCTCGTAGTCGTGGTCCAGGCGCACGGAACGCGTCAGGTCCTCCACGGCTTCGGCGTAGCGCCGCATATTCTTATAAGCCGTGCCTCGTTTCAGGTATGCCTCGGCGGAGGTGCTGCTTATGGAGATCTCCTCGGTGAATATCTCCGCGGCCTTGCCGGGATGCAGCATCATGAAACTGGTCCAGGTCAGCCCGTGCCCCGTGGCTTTATTGAAAGCGGGCAGCGCTTTTTTTCTGAAGAGCCGGGCCTGCTCCGACGGTGAAAGAGCTTTCGCGGAAGCCTCGTCCGCCGTTCTCTCTCTCAGTTCGGACAGGAAAGAGGAGAACTCCCGCGGGTCCGAGAGGTCGCGCAGGGAGGATTCGGGAGCCTGCGCGGAAGACCGCGCGGGGAGAGAAAAAAGGACGGCTGCGAGCAGGATCTTTAGCATAATCGCCTGAAAATTTATATTATCTACCTTAATATTATACCGCTTACGGAGACATATGAGCATACACCACTCCCACCCCAAAGGTCTTTTCCTACTCTTCTTCGTGGAGATGTGGGAACGCTTCTCTTATTACGGCATGCGCGCCCTGCTGATGCTTTACATGGTGAAATACCTGATGTTCAGCACCGAGAAATCGGCTCACATCTTCGGCTGGTACACGGGGCTCGTATACCTGACGCCGCTGTTGGGAGGCTACATAGCCGACCGTTACATGGGCCAGCGCAAAGCGATAGTGCTGGGCGGGACCCTGATGGCGCTCGGCCATTTCGCGATGGCCTTCCCCCCCGTCCCCTTCTTCTTCGGAGCGATGATACTGCTGATAATGGGCAACGGCTTCTTTAAGCCCAATATTTCCACGATCGTCGGCTCGCTATACGAGCAGAACGACCCGCGGCGCGACGCCGGCTTCACGATATTCTATATGGGCATAAATCTTGGGGCGATGTTCTCCCCCCTGATCTGCAGCACGCTCGGAGAAAACATCGGCTGGCACTGGGGCTTCGGCGCGGCCGGCGTGGGAATGGTGCTGGGTCTGGCCATGTACCTATGGGGACACAAAACCCTGCTTGGAGACAAGGGCATGAAACCAGCGGTCCATCAGACCAACTACCGGGTCCCTATAACGATGGTGACGGTCATGGTCGTTTTCCTGATAGGCAGCGCCTTCCAGATGAACGGTTATGATATAGCAGGGTTGATACCGAACTGGGTTTACGGCCTGGCCGCGGTCCTTGTACTGCTGGGGATGGCCTATGCCTACGCCTCCAAACCGCTGAAATCCACTCTTACCATCGTAGAGAAACAAAGACTGGCGGTTATTTTTATAATGGTTTTCTTCGCTATCTTTTTCTGGTCGGCTTTTGAGCAGGCCGGAAGTTCGCTTACTTTGTTCGCGGACAGCGAGACCAACAGGAACCTTTCTCTGTTCGGCCGGGATTTCCGGATACCGGCCGGCTGGTTCCAGTCGCTTAACCCGTTCTTCATAGTGCTTCTCGCGCCGTTCTTCTCGAAGATGTGGATAAGACTCGGCGAATTGAACCGGGAACCATCCACGCCGTTTAAATTCGCCATGGGCCTGGGCCTGCTGTCCATCGGCTTCGTGGTAATGATGGCGGCCGCGGCATCATACCAGCAGAACGGCCCGGTAAGCATGTTATGGCTGGTGGGCGCCTATCTTTTCCACACGCTGGGCGAACTATGCCTTTCCCCGGTCGGGCTTTCGCTGGTGACAAAGCTGGCGCCGGTGCAGTTCGGCTCGCTCATGATGGGCGTCTGGTTCCTTTCCAGCGTCGCGGCGGGCTTCGTCGGCGGCTTCTTCGCCGGGAACTACGACACGATGAGCCATACGACCTTCTACATGATCCCGACGGCGACCGGCCTCGGCGCGGCGGCCCTGCTCCTGTTAATGACGCCCAGGCTCCGCAAATGGATGCACGGTATACATTGAGTTCCGCGGCGCGGTAAAATAAAAAAGCCCGGGGAGACCCGGGCTTTTTTTATCGGCGGGCGGCGTCAAAAAGTATAGGCCGCGGCGGCGCTGGCGCCCATGCCGTAGAACCGGGGGCTGCGGCCGGAAAAGGATTTATAACCCTCGGCGGCCACATTTACGCGCCAGTTGGAGCCGGGGAACTGCCATTCATAGCCCAGCCCCAGGTTCCAGGCCATGCGCCAGCCGACTAGCGGCTCGGCGAACTCCGCCTTGCGCGCCCCGGAGAAGGCATGGACCGACACCCCGCCTCTTATGAGTATGTACCGCGTATGGGGCGTTCCCAGCGGGATCAGCGCCAGCTCCAACCCGGCGGGGAGTTCCACATGGGAGAGCCTGGCCGTAGTCCCGTCCAGGCGTTCCTGGCCCAGGCGGCCGTAGCGCAGTCCGCCGTAATACCTTACCCAGGAGAAAAGATGGCCGCCGGCCAGCAGCCTGGGGCCGAGTCCGGACGAGACGCTGGAAACGCGCGCGGCCGGGTCCTCGGAGGAGAACTCCTCGGCGGAAAAGCCCAGCGCCAGGTAGCGGGCCCTGCGCACGCGCGAGGCCCCGGCGCCGGGGACCGTCCGGGTCTTAACCTGGCCCGAAGGCACGGCGGTGCGGTCGGACTTTATGTATTTAAGGAATTCCTGTTTCTCTTTTTCGGTCCAGGCCGCCTGGCCGCCCAGGTCGGGCAGACGCTGCGCCGCGGCCGGCGCCGCCAGGAGGAGAAAAGCGAGGAGTAGTGACGGTCTCACGCGACAAATTATAATATATTAGGCCTATGAAGAGTCTAGCCGCGACCATCCTGCTGACAGCCGCCCTGCTCCCGGCGCCGGTCTCCGCCAAATCCATCGCCCAGGCCAGGAGCGAGATAGTGGACGCGACGATGGTATACCTCAACACGCCCTATCTCTGGGGCGGCATGCATCCCGGCACCGGGATGGACTGTTCCGCCTTCGTGAAACTGGTCTACGGCCGCGCCGGGCTGGAGCTGCCGCGCGTCTCGCGCGGCCAGTTCCGCGCCGCGCGCCGCCTGCCGCCCGACGGCGTCCTGCCGGGCGACATCATATTCTTCGCCATGAAAGATCCCGGCACGTCCAGGGTGGACCATGTCGGGATATACGTCGGCAAGGGTTTCTTCGTCCACGCCTCCTTCACCAACGGCGTGCATATAGATTCCGTAGGGAATCCCTACTACTACGCCCGTCTCGTCTCCGTCCGCAAGCATCCCGGCCTCTGAAGATCAGACCGGCAGGACTTCCTTGGCCGCGGCGCGGCGCAGGCGGAACTTGGCGAGCTCTCCCATCAGCATGCCGGAAACTATCAGGAATCCCCCGGCGGCTTTCACCCAGAAGAACTCCTCTCCCCCGAGCGTCCAGGCGAAGCCCGCGGCGAACACCGGTTCGAGCGTGAATATTATGCCGACCTTGAAAGGCTCGGACTGGCGCTGGGCCAGCATCTGTATGTAGAACGCCGACAGCGTGGGGAACAGCGCGAGGAAGATTATTATCCACCAGCCCTTCGCCCCTGTCACGGTCATCGGCCAGCCCATCAACGCCACTAACAGAATGGCGATAGCGCCCGTTATCCAGAACTGGTGGAAGGCCAGCAGCAGCGGATCGGCGTCGGCTTTGACGTAACGGTCGGTGACTATAAGGTGTCCCGAATAGGCCATAGCAGCTATCAGGGTGAGACCGTCGCCGAGGTTGAAACCGCGTATGCCGCCGGTCAGCAGCCACATGCCCGCGATGGCCAGCACGGCCGACACCACCTCCATCCGCTTGGGTTTCTCGCCGCGGGCGAGGAACATGAAGACGGGGATGAAAATAATGAACAGGCCGGTTATGAAGCCCGAGTTGGAGGCCGTCGTGAACTGCAGGCCCGCTGTCTGCGTCATATAGAGCAGGCAGAGGAAGAAGGCGAGGCCGAAACCCTCTTTCATGTGGCGGGTGAACGAGGGGCGCTTGAGCGCCCAGGGCAGTATGGCCAGCGCCGAGATAAGAAAGCGTATCCCGACCATGGTTATCGGGTGGACATTGTCCAGCGCCGACTTGGTGACGATGAAGGTTGAACCCCAGATAGCGGCGCAGTAGAACAGCCCGAGGTCGTATAGCGCGGCGGTCCTGGGATTATTTTTCATAGGTATAGGCCGCTATTGCGCCATCACCTTCATCACGCAGCGTTCGCAGTCGAATTCCAGGCGGAACCGCCGGCCGCCGTCCATTACCAGGAACAGCGGTTCGGCGCCGCCCTTGCCGGGGCAGCGGCCGTGCGCCCGGCGCAGGCAATGCTTCACCGTCATAAGCTCCGCGCCGCGCATGTCCGCGCCGCCCTCGGCCGCCGGGCCTGTCTTTTTGACGCCGTGCCGGCGGTAGAAATCCGCGGCGGCCCGGTTGAGCACGTTCCCCCGGTAATCCAGCGTCTCGGCGGGATAAGGGAAAGAATTCTTCTCCAGCGGGACCTCTTCACGCGCGCCGGCCGGCGGGGCTTTGGCGAGCTTCTCCAGGACGTCGCGCCTGAGCGCGTTGAGCGCGGAGACCGGGATGAAGAAGGTCTTTTTCAGCGATATCTCTATGCCCAGCGGGTAAAAATCGGAACCGCCGGTCTTGGCCAGCTGGCGGCGCGCCGTCTCCAGCGCCATGGCCGCGTCCCGGGCCGGTTCTTTTTTTATCCGCGCCGAAACCGAAACCGAGCGGCCAGTCTCGTCGGCCGCCGCGAGGCTTACCCCGTCCGGCGTCTCGGAGAGGGTCAGCGAGACGCCCAGCAGCCGTGACGGCTCGGCCTTCTCCAGCGTCCGCAGGAATTCCCTGTCGAGGTTGCGGCGTATGAGGTCGCCCTCGCGCACCAGGCCGGCCTTGTCGGAATGGACGCGCTTCCCGCTCACCCTGTTGACCGTCAGTCCGGCAAGCTCCCCGCCGGCGTCCAGAAAGCTGAGCCCGTCGCCGCAGTTGACGGCCTTGTCCACCACGAACGAATCGCCGCGGCATTCACGGGCCCGTCCCAGCGGCTCCCCGGCGAACTTGGGCGTCTCCGGCGAGCCCATCTCCCTGTCGGGGCCGTTAAGGCAATAGGCGGTATAGCCGCGGTTGAAGGTCTTGGAGAGGTCGGGCTCGAAGCCGGGCTCGCACTTGCCGTAAGAAGCGCGGGCGTAGCCGCCTTTGGCTATCAGCGCGTCCAGTTTCCTGCGGTAGAAGGCGGTCACGTTGCGCACGTAATCCCTGTCCTTGAGCCGCCCCTCTATCTTGAAGGACGTTATCCCGGCGGCGGCCAGCGCCGGCAGCTGATTGGAATGGTTCAGGTCCTTGAGCGAGAGAAGATGCGCCGGCCCGGCCAGTTTCTCCCCGGAAGCGTCCTCCAGCGAGAACTTCAGCCGGCAGGGCTGGGCGCATTCGCCGCGGTTGCCGCTGCGTCCCCCGGCGTAAAAGCTCATGCGGCACTGTCCGCTGAAAGAGACGCAGAGAGCGCCGTGCACGAAGAACTCCAGGTCGACGGAGGTCGCGGCGCGGATCTTTTTTATGTCCGGCAGCGAGAGTTCGCGCGCGAGTATCACGCGCCGGAAGCCCGCTTTCTCCAGGAAGAGGACTTTTTCCGGAGTGGAATTGTCGCATTGCGTGCTGGCGAAAAGAGGTATCGGCGGCAGGTCCCGTTCCAGCAGGCCCATATCCTGCACGATGACGGCGTCGGCGCCGGCGTCCCAAAGTTCCCTTATAAGTTTCGCCGCGCGGGGAAGTTCGCCGTCGGTCAGCAGCGTGTTGACGGCGGCGTATACGCGGGCGCCGTACTTATGGGCGTGGGCGGCCAGCTTCTCCACGTCCTTTACCGGGTTGGCCGCGGCGCGGCGGGCGCCGAAGGCGTCGGCGCCTATATAGACGGCGTCGGCGCCGCAGTTCACCGCGTCCAGGCCGCAGGCCAGGTCTTTGGCCGGAGCCAGGAGTTCCAGATTTTTCATCAGTTGCGTTTCACGGCCTTGTACTTCTTTTCCTGTTCCACAGGCTCGACGTAGGGTCCGCCCCAGGCCGTCTCGAAAATATCGCCCAGCGCCCGCCCCATGGAGGAGCCCTTCACGAACACGGCGGCGTCGCGGCTGCCGTAGAAATAGCTCTTGCCCCAGTTGGAGGTGCTCACGTAGGAGACCTTCCCGTCGGCGACGGCGTACTTGCAGTGCTCGACGCGGGCGAAAGGCACGAAGCCCCCGCTGTGCCGCGGCAGCGAAGAGATCCTGACGCTTATATTTTTGGCCTCCGCCAGGTCCTTTATGTACTTGTCGTCCTTCTTGCCCATCGTCCAGTCGGCGAAAATGAGACGCACCTCCACGCCGCGGCGGCCGGCCGCGCGCAGGGCCCTGTCCAGCTCGAACCACAGCGTGCCGTCGTAGTCCTTGATGGCGTAGCTCATCACCTGGGCGCGAAAACTGGTCTTCGCCTTCTTTATCATCCTCAGCAGTTCCTTTATCTCCGCGCCGAAGGAAGAGGGACGGGATTTCACGGGGCTGAAGGCGAGATGGTACGAGACCTTCTCTCCCAGGAAAGAGGCCGCCTCCGGCCTCTTCCTGCTGACGGGTTTGAAGCCCGGCTTCCGGAACCTTTCTGTCGGCGCGGCGCCGCCGGCTATGGCCCAGTCCTCCTCGAAAATTACGGAAAAAGTCCTGGCCGCCCTTTCGCTCTTTATGCGCAGGCCCAGTTCGTGTATGTGCCGCAGCGCGCGCCAGTCGAAGTTCTGGCTGCCGACGAAGACCTCGCGGCCGTCGACTATGAAGAACTTGGCGTGCTGCACGCCTCCGAAGGCCTTGCGGTAATTTATCACGCGGCCCTCTACGTTCTCCAGCGCGCCGAGCTCCTTCAGCGGGCCAGAGCTCTCGCCCATCATGACCTTGTCCACTATTATCCGGACCTTGACGCCGCGCGCGGCGGCGCGTTTGACGGCGTCCAGGACGGCCTCCAGCGGCTCGCCGGGCTTATGCGCTATGTAGAACTGCTCTATATCCAGCGTGGCGGAGGCTCCGTCCATCATCTCCACCCAGGTATCCACGGGCCTCGCGGTCAGCGTGGAGCCGTAGACGGTCTCGTCCGGCACGGTCTGCACCAGCGTAAGCTCCGCCGCCAGGGCCGGCGACAGGCCGGCCAGCATCAGCACCAAAAGAGTCTTTATCACGCGCATTTTACCTCCAGGGAACTTTTTTAAAATTCAGGCCGGCGCCTTTTCGGCGGCGGGGATCATCGAGGGGTCCCAGGCGCCTTCGGAGCGCGCCACGAACAGCGTCGCGCCGAAGTCGCCGTAGACGTTGACCACGGTGCGGCTCATATCCAGTATCCGGTCCACGCCCAGTATCACGGCTATGCCCTCGGCCGGCACGCCGAACATGACCATTATCCCCACCAGCAGCGGGATGGAGCCGCCGGGCACGCCGGCCGAACCGACCGCGGTCACGACCGACATCACTATCACCACGGCCATCTGGACCAGGCTCAACTCCACTCCGAAGACCTGGCAGAGGAAGATCACGGTGACGCCCTCGAAAATAGAAGTGCCGTTCATGCACACCGTCGCACCGAGGGGCAGCACGAAACCGGCTATCTGCGGCGGCACGCCCAGCCCCTGCTCCATCGCAGTGATCGAGGCCGGCAGCGTGGCGGAACTGGAACTGGTGGAGAAGGCGGTGACCAGGGCGGACCTGGCGCGGGAGAGGACTACCCGGGGGGAGACCCCTATAACGAAGCGGAGTATCAGCGAGATGTTCACCAGCGCGTGGAAGAGCAGCGCGCCCAGCACCACGAATATATATCCGCCCAGCGGCGCCAGCAGCGCCAGGCCGAAACGGGAAGTGACCCCGAAAATGAGGGCGGTCACGCCGTAAGGGGCCAGTTTCATGGCCATGCCGACTATTGATATCACGACCGCGTTGAGCGACTCAAGCAGATCGATCATCGGCCGGGCTTTCGCCGCGGGGATCAGCGTAAGAGCGGCGCCGAAGACCATGCCGAAGAAGATAATGCCCAGCAGGTCGCCGTCGGCCGCCGATTTCACGGGGTTGCGGGTGACGATGTTGACGAAGGTGTCCACGCCGAAGCCGCCCGAGCGCGCGGTCTCGGCCTTCTCCGAGGCGGCGCCGGAGTAAACGGCCATCAGTTCCGACTTCACCTCCGGGTCCAGTCCGCCGCCCGGCTTCACCGTCGAGACGAAAAGCAGGCCGGTCGAGGCGGCGATGAGAGTGGTGACCAGGAAGTAGCCCAGGGTTTTTCCGCCAACGCGTCCAACCCGGCGCAGGTCGCCCAGTCCCGCCACGCCCAGCGCTATCGAAGCGAAGACCAGCGGTATTACTATCATGAAGAGCATGCGCAGGAATATCTGCCCGGCGGGTTCTGCGATGTAGTGGTTCATCCTCTCCACCAGCGGGTGCGTTCCGCCCAGCTGGGTGTTGGCCAACAGGCCCAGCGCGCCGCCTATCAGCAGGCCTGCGAGTATTTTGGTGTGAAGGGCGGCGCCCCCGGCTTTCTTCGCGGTCATGGTTAAATTATAGTTTATAAATTAAGTATACTTTTAGCATTCCGATAGTTTTTCCGATGGAGGAGCCCGCCATGAAAAAACAGATCCTAGAAAAGATCGCTTCCTATGAGGCCTATGCCATAGAGCTGCAGCGCGGCCTGACGGCCATACCGGCCCTGGCCCCCTCCAGCGGCGGCGACGGCGAATACGACAAGGCCAAGTGGCTCGAAGGCGAGCTTAACAAGCTCAAGTTCGACTCCATCGAATGGATAAACGCCCCCCAGCCCGAGGCCAGGAACGGCATACGCCCCAATGTCATCGCCCGCTACAAGGGAAAAAGCTCCGCCAAGACCATCTGGTTCATGAGCCACCTGGACATCGTTCCGCCCGGCGAGGCTAAGCTCTGGACCTCAGACCCTTACAAGATGGAGGTCAAGGACGGCAAGCTCATAGGCCGCGGCGTGGAGGACAACCAGCAGGCGATAGTATCGAGCATACTCGTGGTCAAAGCCATGATGGAGCTGGACTACCGCCCCGAGTACGACATCGCCCTGCTGTTCTGCGCCGACGAGGAGACCGGCTCCGGCTTCGGCGCCGACTACATTTCCGAGAAGCGCCCCGACATTTTCGGCAAGAACGACGTCTTCTTCGTGCCCGATTCCGGCACCGAGGACGGCGCCATGATAGAGGTGGCCGAAAAATCCATACTCTGGATGAAGGTCGTCACCAAGGGCAAACAGTGCCACGCCAGCCGGCCTTCGCTGGGCGTCAACGCCTTCAAGGCCGCCAGCGACCTGGTGGTCCGCTTCCAGAAACTCTACAAGAAATTCCCCAAGAAGGACCGCCTCTACGAGCCCCCGATAAGCACTTTCGAGCCGACCAAGAAAGAGAACAACGTCCCCAACGTGAACACGCTGCCCGGCGAGGACGTGTTCTACATGGACTGCCGCGTGATGCCCTCCTACCAGCTCACCGAGGTAAAGGCCGAGATGCGCCGCATGGCCGACGAGGTGGAGGCGAAATACGGCGTGAAGATAGAGTTCGAGCCGCAGCAGGAATCCCAGGCGGCGCCCCCGACCGATCCCAAGGCCGGGATAGTCCTGGCCCTCAAGAAAGCGATCAAGGAAGTGCTGGGAGTGAAGCCCAAGGCCTACGGCATAGGCGGCGGCACGGTCGCGGCCTTCTTCCGCAGGCTGAACCTGCCGGTGGTGGTGTATTCCCGCCTCAACGAGAGCGCGCATATGCCCAACGAATACTGCGTCATAGAGCACATGATGGGCGACGCGAAGGTCTTCGCCGTCACCACGCTGCTGCTCTGCAAGGAGAAATAAAATGAGCGAGGTCTGGGACAAGAAAGATTACGTGGACCGCTACAACGACATCTACGCCCCCGGCGAGAAGGAACTGATGGCCGCCGCGGAGCTGCTGGAACTCAACGCCGACGACGACCTGTCCGATTTCGGCTGCGGCAAAGGCGACTTCATCGCCTCCACGCTGCGGCTGGTGCGCAGCGTCGTCGGAGTGGACTCCTCCCCCCACCAGATAGACGAGGCCCGACGGCGCTTCAAGAACGAGCCGCACGTGGAGATACTGGAATCGGCTTTCCTGGATTTCGATCCCAAGGGCCGCTCTTTCACTAAGGGTTTCTCCAGGAAGGCCCTTCATCACCTCAACGACGCGGAGAAGAAGGATTTCTTCGCCAGGATAGGCCCCGGCTTCGCCAAGGGCGCGCTTTTCCTGATCGAGGACGCCGTATTCAATTTCCCTCGCGCGGAGCTCGACGCGCGGTGGGACCGCCTTATGTCCGACGCCGCCGATTTCTACGGACAGGAGTGGGAACGCAAGAAAGATGACGTCGTGCGTACGTTCAAGGACGAGTTCGCCACCGGGGAGCCCGAATGGCTGACCGCCCTGGAAGCCGGCGGCTTCGAAAAAGTGCGGCTCGAACGCCGCTCGAGTTTCTACGGACTCCTGCTCGCCCAGAAGAAGTGAGGCCTCCCGGATGTCCGAAGAAAAGGATATAGAACTTTTCACTCCCGGCTGCCTGGGGACCTGCTGGTACGGCAAGTACCATTATTTCGAAC
>JAVVFK010000048.1:0-12744 GCA_032251015.1 Elusimicrobiales bacterium | reverse complement strand
GAGCGTTCTTCCTCGGCTGGGGGTTGACCCCCGTCACGGCCAGCAGCGCGATCGACGCGTCGGCGAGGTTGGCGTATTTGGAGAAATCCGCGTCGAGGTCGCCCGTCGGCAGGGCGCTGGCCGCGCTGAAGCTTCAGAAAAAAGAAAAAGGCCTTCTCCTTCCCCCGGCGCCCAGGCCGATCGGGCCCGCCGCGCCGGGACTTTACTCGCCCGCGACCGCGGCGCTGAAGCCTTCCTTCCGCGCCGGGAAGGCCGCCGCCCTGGCCCGACTCTGCCGCGCGAGGGGGATGAAGTGCTACGGGACTCTGGAGAACGGCGTCTCCTCCCTGACCATCGCCAACAACTCCGGCGTCTTCGCCTCTCACCGCGAGACCTACGCCGTCTACGGCGTGACCGTCCGCAAGGGCGAGGGGTTCGGCTGGGCGGAGCAATACTCCCCCGACTCCTCCAATATAGATTACGCCGGCGTGAACGCCCGGGCCATGGAAAAAGCCGCGGCCTCGACGCGCCCCTCCGCGCTCCCGCCGGGCGCGTACACGGTAATACTCGAGCCGGCCGCCGTCGCCGACCTGCTGTTCTTCCTGGGTTACAGCGGCCTTGGGGGAAGGGCCTGGCTGGACGGGCGCAGTTTCGCCTCCGGAACCCTCGGCCGGCGGATCCTGCATCCCTCGATAACCATAGTGGACGACGCGCTGGAGGGACCCGCGGCCGGAGTTCCCTTCGATTTCGAGGGTATGCCGCGCAAAAAAGTCCTGCTGGTGGACAAAGGCGTGGTCCGGGCGGTGGTCCATGACCGCAAGACCGCCGCCGAGGCCGGAGCGGCGGCCACCGGACATTCTCTCCCCCAGCCAAACGCGTACGGACCCATGCCGCAAAACCTGGAGCTGGCCCCCGGGGATTCCTCCCTTGAGGAGATGATAGGCTCCACAAAAAAAGGGATACTGGTCACCTCCTTCCATTACACCAACCTGCTCCGGCCCAAAACGGTGGAGATGACCGGCATGACCCGCAACGGGACTTTCCTGGTGGAGAACGGCCGCGTCACCAGGGCCCTGAAGAACATGCGCTTCACCCAGAGCGTGGTGGAAGCGTTCAGCAACGTCGAGGCCCTTTCGCGGGAGAGGGAAACGGGCGGCGGCTGGGGGAAAACATGCGTCCCGGCCATGAAGATACGGGACTTCAATTTCTCGTCGGCGACCGGGTTCTGAATCGGAGGCAAGATCATGTTCGGACTATGCGAAGAAGCTATCGGCGTACTCTCCTCGAGGCGGGCGGATTTCGGCGACATAAGGATAGTCCGCACCCGCGCCCAGTCGCTGGGAGTGCGCAACGGCGAGACCGGCTCCGTCGACGATTCGGAGACCCTCGGTTTCGGCGTCCGGGTGCTGCTCGGAGGGGCCTGGGGCTTCGCCTCCAGCGGACTGCTGACCCGCGCCGAAGTCCGGCGCGTCTCGCTGCTGGCGGTCGAGATAGCCCGGGCCAGCGCCATGCTGATGGAGAGCCGGGTCCGGCTGGCGCCCGAGCCCGCCTACCGCGACTTCTGGCAGACCCCTTTCATCAAAGACCCTTTCTCCGTGCCGGTGGAGGAGAAGTTCCGCACGCTTTTCGAGGCCGACCGCCTCATGCGCCGCGACCGCAGGATAAAGTCGGCCATGGCTTCCATGCGCTTCGTCCGCGAGCATCAGTGGCACGCCACCACGGAGGGCTCGCGCGTCGAGCAGGTGCTGCTCTCGAGCGGCGCCGACTGCCGCGCCACGGCCGTGGAAGGGGCGCAGGTGCAGGAGCGCGGCTACCCGTGCTCCCACGGCGGCCAGACCCTGGCCATGGGATACGAACTCATCGACCAGCTGGACCTGCCCGGCCACGCGGAAAAGACCGCGGCGGAAGCGGTCGCCCTGCTCAAGGCGCCGGACTGCCCCTCCGGCGAGATGGACCTGATAACCTACGGCAACCAGATGGCTCTGCAGATACACGAATCGGTCGGCCACGCCAGCGAACTCGACCGCGTGCTGGGCTACGAGGAATCCTACGCGGGATCGAGCTTCGCCACCACGGAGAAGCTGGGAAAATTCCGCTACGGCTCGCCGATAGTGAACCTGGTCGCCGACGCGACGCTGCCGGGCGGCCTGGCCACGGCCGGCTACGACGACGACGCGGTGAAGGCCCAACGCTGGCATATAGTCCGGGACGGGATCCTTTCGGGCTACATGACCAACCGCGAATTCGCGCCGCGCATAGGCCTGAAGCGTTCGCAGGGCTCCTGCCGCGCCGACGGTTTCGCCAATATACCCATAACCCGCATCTGCAATCTCAGCCTCATGCCCGGCTCCGCCGGCTCGCTGGAGGACCTGGTCCGCTCCACGAAGCGCGGCATAATAATGGAGAACAACAAGTCCTGGAGCATAGACCAGAGGCGCCTGAACTTCCAGTTCGGCTGCGAGATCGGCTGGCTGGTGGAGAACGGGAAGATAAAGAAAATGGTGCGCAACCCCACCTACCAGGGCATCACGCCGGCCTTCTGGAACTCCTGCGACGCCATCTGCGGCGCTGACGAATGGCGTCTTTGGGGCGTCGCCAACTGCGGTAAAGGTCAGCCGGGCCAGACCGCCGCGATGTGCCACGGTTCCAGCCCGGCCCGCTTTAAAAAGGTTAAAGTGGGGGTAAAGGGCGGATAAAATCCCCTGAGCCCCTTTTAAAGGGCTCTGGAGAGGTCTCTAGAGGCCGCTGCCTGATTTACTCCCCATTATTGACATACTATATATATTTAAGGTAATATTATCCTTAGTGTGAACGCCTTTTGCACAGGGGAAAACGAGCTTCTTTCGACTTTTTCGCCGGACCCTTGCTAAGTCAAGTCCTAAAAACCTAATTAACAATTAAAACGCTTATTTTACATACACTTTTTAAGCAAAACGCCCCTATATTAACAGTTGTGGATAAGTTGTGGATAACTCAATAAACGGCAAAGAAATCTGGCAGAACGCCTGCGTCAAGATAGAGCAGGAAATAGGCAAAGATCCCTTCGACCTCTGGATGAGGCCGGTAAAGCTTCTATTGATAGAGGGGGATACGGTCAAGCTGGAAGTGCCGGACCCGCTTATATTCGAAACTATCAAGAAGCGCTACGAGGAAATAATCATCCGCGCCCTCTCCGAGCTTTCGGGCAAAGAGTACAAGATCGATTATTCCCTCTCGCTGGCTCCCCGGGAGCCCCGCCCGGCTCCCCAGCCGGAGGTACCGTCCGCGCCGGCGCCGAAGATCCAGGACCTGGCCCACTCCAATTTTAATCCCAACTACACCTTCAACACCTTCATCGTGGGCCCGTCCAACCGCTGGGCCTACAATTCGGCCAAGGCCGTGGCCGAGAAGCCCGGGCATCTATCCAACCCTTTCTTCATCTACAGTCCCCCGGGCTTGGGAAAGACCCACCTGATGCACGCCATAGCCAACGAGATACTGCGCCTGAACCCGGCGGCCAAGGTGATATACACCCCCAGCGAGAATTTCGTCAACGAGTACATAGACACCATACAGAACAAGAGCAACTCCGCCGAGCTATTCCGGAGCAAGTACCGCAAGCTCGACTGCCTGCTGCTCGACGACATACAGTTCCTGATGGGGAAAGAGCGCAGCGAGGAGGAGTTCTTCTACACCTTCAACGCGCTGTTCGAATCCAAGAAACAGATCGTGGTGACCTCCGACCGGCCCCCGCGCGAGCTCTCGCTGGCCCAACGACTGGTGTCGCGCTTCCTCTCGGGCACCATAGCCGACATGAAGCAGCCCGACCTGGAGACCCGCATCGCCATCCTGCGCGAGAAGCGCGACCAGTACAAGTTCGAGATACCCGACGACGTGGTCAACTTCATAGGCGAGAACGTCAAGACCAGCATCAGGGAACTCGACGGCTGCCTGCTGACCGTGGGCAACTACTGCGTGAACATGCGCCTGCAGCCCACCATAGACGTGGTCCGCGAGATAATCAAGAACCACATGGGAATAAACCAGGACGACGGGGACAAGATCAGCATAGAGACGATCATAAGCGTGGTGGCCGAGAAGTACCAGCTCGACACCAAGGACCTGCGCTCGAAGGGGCGCCGCGACACCGTGGTGGTGCCGCGGCAGATCGCCATGTACCTGGCCTGCGAACTGACGGAGCTGTCCACCACGAACGTAGGGGACGCCTTCGGCAAGGACCATACCACGGTCATCTACGCGCGCAATAAGATACAGAACATGGTGCACACCGACCCGTTCGTTAACGAGATGGTGAACACCTTGATAACCAAGATAAAGTCTGTCAGCAACAAGTGAAAGCTGTGGATAAACGCGGCCGTTGTTAAGATTGTCAGTCCGGTTTGGCGGGATGTTGAGAAGTCCCCCCAATGATCTCAACAGTTTCAACAGAATTAACAGGCTATATATAGAGGGTGATGATGATGAAAATAAATAGTAACCGGGAGAACCTCATCAGGGGAATACAGACCATCCAGGCGGGTGTCTCGGCCAAGACCGGGACCCTTCCTATACTCCAGAACTTCCTGATGGAGACCGAGGACCAGGGACTCAAGGTCGTCTTCACCGACCTCGAGATGGCCATAAAGCACCATATAAACGTCGAGGTCAAAGGGGACGGAAGCATAACCGTACCTATAAAGAAATTCCTCGAGATAATACAGAACCTCGGCCCCGACGCGGACGTGAACGTGAACGTGGACGACGGAAACAAGGTTTCCATCCTGTCCGGCAAGACCCGGTTCAAGATAAGCGGCGCCCCAAAGGCCGATTACCCCGTGATCCCGGACCTGGACGAGAGCAATTCCTTCAAGGTCCCGGCCTCCCTTATAGCGGACATGGTGTCCAAGACCGTCTTCTCCGCCTCCACTGAGGACGAGCGGCATTTTCTCAACGGCCTCCTCTGGAAATACGAGAAGGGCGTTTTCTCGGTCGTGGCCACCGACGGCCGCCGCCTGGCCGTCGCCACCAGCCAGGCCGTGAAGGCGAAGAAGGACTTCAAGGTCATCGTCCCCTCCAAGATACTGGGGGAACTGGTCAAGTTCATAAAGTCCGCGGACCTGGGCGACAAGGAGGAACTCACCGTCGGGCTCTCCTCCAACCAGATAGGGTTCCGCATCGCCAAGACCGTGTTCGTTTCCAGGCTCATAGAGGGGAACTTCCCCGCCTACGAGCAGATAATCCCCAAGACCCGCGAGACGTCGGTCGAGATAGACACCGGCCGACTGCTGGCGCTCACGAAAAGGGCCTCGCTCTGCTCCAACGAGCGAAGCGGCGCCGTGAAATACACTTTCAAGAAGGGCGTGCTCGTGGTGAACTCCTCGTCCCAGACCATGGACTTCGAGGACGAGACCGATATAGACTATAAGGGCAAGGACCTCCAGGTCAGCTTCAACCCGAAGTTCGTGATGGACGTGCTAAGGAACATCGGGGAGTCCAGTGCCCTCATGGAATTCAACGCTCCCTCCACGCCGGCGCTGATAAAGCCGGTGAAGGGAGAGGATTTCCTCTACATAGTCATGCCGCTCCGCGCGCAGTGAGGGGGCCCCGGTGTTCCTGGTAAGGAGAAGCCAGAACTGGAGCCGTCTCGGGTATAACGGCGGCCAGCGCCCGTTCCGCGGATTCCCGCTGGACAGGCTCCCTCTCCTGTCGGCGATATGGGACCGGGAGATAGGGGCGCTGGGTTCGCATTGCAGGCTGGAGGGAGTGGAGGGGGACCGCCTGGTGGTCTCGGCCTCTTCCGCGGCCGCCGCCAACGAGCTGAGGCTCAGGGGGCGGTCGCTGGTAAGGGCCCTTAACAAGTATTTCAACCGCGCCTGGCTCAGGGACATAAAAGTGACCGGCGAGCCCGGCAAATAGAAGGAATAAGGAGTTTAGAATGTCTTCCAAGGAGAGCGCAGCGATGACAAAGCCAAAATCGGCCGATTACGATTCCTCCAAGATACAGGTGATGGAGGGGCTGGAGGCGGTGCGCAAACGCCCCGCCATGTACATCGGTTCGACCGGCGTGCAGGGCCTTCACCACCTGGTCTACGAGGTCGTGGATAACTCCATCGACGAGATACTGGCCGGCGGCTGCAATAAGATAGAGGTCGTAATCAAGGACGACAATGTCTGCATGGTCTCCGACAACGGCCGCGGCATCCCGGTCGACCCGATGAAGGAGGTCCGGGACCCTAAGCTCAAGGGCAAGTCCGCTCTAGAGGTGGTCCTGACCGTGCTCCACGCCGGCGGAAAGTTCGACGCCGGCGCCTACAAGGTCTCCGGCGGCCTGCACGGCGTGGGAGTGAGCTGCGTCAACGCGCTCTCCGAGTGGCTCGAAGCGACGGTCCACCGCGACGGGAAGATCTGGAAGCAGGAATACCGGCGCGGCAAGCCGCAGTACGAGGTCAAGTCCGTCGGGACTACGGCCGACCACGGCACCACAATCGTGTTCAAGCCCGACACCGAGATATTCAAGGACGGCTCTTTCTCGTTCGACGTTATATCCAACCGCCTGCGCGAGCTGGCCTTCCTCAATCCCGGCGCCCGCATAACCATAATAGACGAGCGCGAAGAGGGCAAGAAGCACACCTTCTTCTTCGAGGGCGGGATAAAGCAGTTCGTTAAGTTCCTCAACACCAACAAGCAGGTGATAAACGCGGACCCGATCTTCATCTCTAAGTCCGAGGGCGACGTCATGCTCGACCTCGCCATACAGTACAACAGCGATTACTCGGAGACCATCTTCTCCTTCGTCAACAACATCAAGACGATAGAGGGCGGCACCCACGTGTCGGGTTTCCGGTCCTCCCTGACCCGGGTCATCAACGATTACATCAAGAAGTACGATCTGCTCAAGGATAAGAATTTCAACGTGACCGGCGACGACTGCCGGGAAGGACTGACCGTGGTGGTGTCGGTGAAGATACCCCACCCGCAGTTCGAGGGCCAGACCAAGACCAAGCTGGGCAACGGCGAGGTAGAGGGTATAGTAAAGACCCTGACCGGCGAGGCTCTGAGCGTCTTCTTCGAGGAGCATCCTTCGGTGGCCAAGGCCATATGCCAGAAGGGACTCGGCGCCGCCGAGGCCCGCGAGGCCGCCCGCCGCGCCAAAGAGCTCGCGCGCCGCAAGGGCTCGCTCACCGATTCCGGCCTGCCGGGCAAGCTGGCCGACTGCCAGGAGCGCGATCCCAAGAAATCGGAACTATTCATAGTCGAGGGAGACTCGGCCGGCGGCTCGGCCAAGCAGGGCCGCGACCGCGTGTTTCAGGCCATCCTGCCCATACGCGGCAAGATACTCAACGTCGAGAAGGCCCAGCTGGTTAAGATAATATCCTCGGACGCCGTGCGCACCCTGATAAGCGCTATAGGCACCGGTATCGGCGAGGGAGAGGACGGCTTCAACCTGGATAAACTGCGCTACCACAAGATAATAATAATGGCCGACGCCGACGTGGACGGCCAGCATATACGCACGCTGCTGCTGACCTTCTTCTACCGGCAGATGCGCCAGCTTGTGGACCAGGGGCACGTTTATATAGCCCAGCCGCCGCTCTACAAGGTCAAGAAAGGCAGGTTCGAGACCTACTTCGAGAACGAGGAGAAACTCCAGAAGTGGCAGATGAAGGAGGCCGTCGGCGGCATAACGGTCAAGGCGAAGGGCAAGAAGATAGAGGCGAAGGACCTCGCCGAACTGCTGGACCTGATCGTCTCCATCGACAATGTCGGGCGCAAGCTGGAGAACAAGAACCTGACGCTGAAGGACTATATAGACTTCCAGGCGGACGGCAAGGTCCCGCTTTACCGCGTGGAGACGGGCCCCGAGTCCTACCGCTACTTCTTCACCGAGAACGAGTGGCTTAACTACGAGAACGAGCATATAGCCAAACATAAGGCCGACCTGGCCAAAGAGGGCGTAGAAGAAGCCGAGATGGACGACGAGGACCTGGGTCCCGAGTTCCAGCCGCTGGGCGAGTTCAACCGCCTCAATAATATCTCCGCCAAGCTCAAGCCTTTCGGCTACGCCGTGTCCGACTTCCAGGCCGACGAGACCAAAAAGCCCGCCGATATGTTCGAGATATCCACGGAGAAGGCTATCATCGGGGCCAGGGACCTCAAGGGTCTGCTGGACGCCGCGATGAAGATAGGTTCGGCCGGCGCCCATATACAGCGCTACAAGGGTCTCGGCGAAATGAACCCGGAGCAGCTCTGGGAGACCACGATGGACCCCTATAAGCGCAAGATGCTGAAGGTCTCGCTGGAGGACCCGGCCGAGGCCGAGAAGATGTTCACGACGCTGATGGGGGACAAGGTCGAGCCGCGCCGCGTGTTCATAGAACAGAACGCGCTGGCCGCGAAGAACCTGGACATCTGAGGATAATTTCTAAGGAGCCGACTTTAACATGACAGCACATAAGAACGACAGCAACCAGCCGGTGGACAACATCTTCGCCAATATCGTGGACCGCGATATCAGCGAGGAGATGAAGGCCTCCTACATAGACTATTCGATGAGCGTCATCGTGGGCCGCGCGCTGCCCGACGTGCGCGACGGCCTCAAGCCCGTGCATCGCCGCGTGCTCTACACGATGGACGACATGGGCCTGCAGCACAACAAGCCCTTCAAGAAGTCGGCCCGCATAGTCGGCGACGTCATGGGTAAATATCATCCCCACGGCGACTCCGCCATCTACGACACGCTGGTCCGCATGGCACAGCATTTTTCCCTGCGCTACACGCTGGTGGACGGGCAGGGCAACTTCGGCTCGGTCGACGGAGATCCGGCGGCCGCGATGCGTTATACCGAGGCCCGCCTGTCGGGCATAGCCGGCGAACTTCTGGCCGACATAGAGAAGGAGACCGTGAAGTGGGTCCCCAACTACGACGGCTCGATGATAGAGCCCAGCGTGCTTCCCGCCAAACTCCCCAACCTGCTGGTTAACGGTTCCTCGGGCATAGCGGTCGGCATGGCCACCAATATCCCGACCCATAATCTCTCCGAGGTCTGCGACGCCACCATGGCCGTCATCGACAACCCGGACCTCGAAATCAAGGAACTGATGAAGATCCTGAAGGGCCCGGATTTCCCGACCGGCGGCATCATCCGCGGCCGCAAGGGCATCAAGGATTATTTCGAGACCGGCCGCGGCTCCATAAAGATACAGGCCCGCACCGAGATAGAGGAGATCAAGGGCAACCGCGAGGCGATCATCATCACCGAGATCCCCTACCAGGTCAATAAATCCTCCCTGATCGAGAACGTGGCCGAACTGGTCAAAGACAAGAAAATCACCGATATCTCCGATATCCGCGACGAGTCCGACAGGCGCGGCATGCGCGTCGTCATAGAGGTGAAGCGCGACGGCAACGCCCAGGTCGTGCTCAACCAGCTCTACAAACACACTCAGCTGCAGACCAGCTTCGGCGTCATCATGCTTGCTATCGTGGACGGCCGCCCGCGCGTGCTTCCCGTTAAAGAGGTTATGACCCAGTACGTGCGCCACCGCAGGCTCATGGTGGTCAACCGCACCAAGTACGACCTCAAGAAAGCGCTGGCCCGCGCCCACATACTGGAAGGCTACCTGATAGCCCTCCAGAACATAGACGCCGTCGTCGAGATAATCAAGAAATCCAAGGACGCGCTGGAGGCCAAGGGCAAGCTGATGGTCAAGTTCGCCCTCAGCGACATACAGGCCCAGGCTATACTCGATATGCGCCTGCACCAGCTCACCCGGCTCGAAGCCGGCGCCATCGAGGAGGAGCACAAGGCCCTTATGAAGCTTGTCGCCGAGCTCCGGGCTATACTGGCCGACCCCAAGAAGGTACTTAAGATCATCGTCGACGAACTTAAGTACATGAAGGAAAAGTACGGCGACAAGCGCAAGACCGACATCACCGGCGAAGCGCAGGAGCTCGACATAGAGGACCTGATCCCCGAGGAGCGCGTGGTCATCACGATGAGCCACGGCGGCTACATTAAGCGCATCCCGGCCGACACCTACAAGGTGCAGGGCCGCGGCGGCAAGGGCATCATCGGCTCCGACGTCAGGGAGGAGGACTTCATCGAGAAGCTCTTCGTCACCTCCAGCCACGCCACGATACTGATGTTCACCACGCGCGGCACCGTTTACGCGCTCAAGGGCTACGAGATCCCCGAGGGCAACCGCACGTCCCGCGGCAAGGCGATAGTCAACCTGCTGCAGGTTAAGGACGAGAAGGTTACCTCGGTGCTCACGGTCGAGTCCTTCGACGAGGCCAAGGGAAAGGAGAGTTTCATCGTGATGTGCACCCGTAAGGGCAACATCAAGAAGACGCCGATCGGGGACTTCGCCAATATCCGCCGCAGCGGCATCCGGGCCATCGGGCTGGAGGACGGCGACGTCCTTACCAGCGTCGAACACACCGACGGCAAGCACGAGATAATGATAGGCACCAGGGAGGGCATGTCGATCCGCTTCAACGAGAGCGACGTGCGCGCCATGGGCCGCAACGCCATGGGGGTGCGCGGCATACGCCTGGATAAGAACGACCAGGTCATCGGCATGGAGGTCGCCGCCCCCAAGTCGAAGAAGACCCTGCTGACGGTCTGCGTGAACGGCTACGGCAAGCGCACCGACCTCGACGAGTACCGCCACCAGCACCGCGGCGGGTCGGGCGTCATCACGATAAAGGCCACCGACCGCAACGGCCACGTCGTGGGACTGCACCTGGTGGAGAACGGCGACGACCTGATGGTGATGACCGAGAAGGGCAAGATTATACGCATGGCCTGCAAGGACCTGCGCGTCATCAGCCGCAACACCCAGGGCGTGCGCCTGGTCCGCCTCGAGGAGGGAGACCGCATCGCCTCCGTAGAGCCGGTGGTGGACGAAGGGGAAGTCGCGGTGGAAGAGAAGAAATAGGCGGGGACCCCCGCCCGTACCGGCGGCCGGGAGAGGGAGACCTCCCCGGCCGCTTTCTTTTGTAAAATTGAATGATGGAACTGATGCCTTTCGCCTCCGCGGTATTTACCCTGGCCCTGGTCATGGACCCCCTCGGCAACATGCCCCTTTTCATGTCCGCCCTCCGGGGCGTTCCGGAGGAGCGGCGGCGGCCGGTCATAATCCGCGAACTTTTAATCGCGCTCGGCATCATGGTGTTCTTCCTGTTCTTCGGCAGGTACATCGTCTCTTTCCTGGCGATAGACCCCACCGCGATGTCCGTGGCCGGCGGCATAGTCCTGTTCCTGATCGCCCTGCAGATGATATTCCCAAACAGGAACTCCCATTTCGCGGAAGGGCCCTCCGGCGAGCCGTTCATCGTGCCGCTGGCCATACCGCTGGTGGCCGGGCCCTCGGTGCTGACCATGGTCCTGCTCTTCTCTATGCAGGAGCCCGGCCGGATGGGCATGTGGCTCGGGGTCATCGGCGCGGCGTGGCTCATCAACGCCGTGCTTTTGGGCGGGATGTCGGGGTTCCTTTCCCGCCTGCTGCGGGAACGCGGCCTGCTCGCCATGGAAAAACTGATGGGGATGATCCTGATAACGATCTCGGTGCAGATGATAATGACGGGACTCAAGAAGTTCCTGTCCGCCTGAACAACGGAGGAAGCATGACCGGAAAATTTATGACAGCCCTGCTGCTGGCCGCCGCGTTCGCGGTTCCCGCGGCGGCCGGCGATTCCGATAAATCGGCGCTGCCCGGCTTCGCCGGCAAAGAAGAGGTTCCTTCTTCCGCCGCGCCTTCCGCCGCTCCCGGCGCGCCGGCCCCGGTCCCCGGGACTGTCACGTCTCCCGCCCCGGAATATGTTTCCGAACCGCCCGCCATGGTTATAGACCCTTCCCCGTCGGACGCGGTGGTCTCGCCGGCCGCCCGCCTTTCCGCGCGCGAAGCCGAGTGGGCTTTTCTGAAGGCGGCCTCCGCCGGGCGGGACAAGGAGATAGCCCGTATAGTCATGGCGCAGCTCTCGGGCTGGCTGGCCAGCGGCCCGCTGGATTCCACCGCCTCGGAGGCGCAGCTGCTGAAGGCGGAACTGCGGCTGCGGCTGAAGGGTCACGACGGGGCGGTGGTGGACCTGCTCAAGCAGCTTCAGCTCTATCCCGGCTCCGAGGCCTCCGAAAAGGCGGCCCCGTTGTTCAAGGAGCTCGTCAACGACAAGGCCGACAAGAAGCTGCGGCCGCTGCTGCTGGAACTGGCCAGGCCCTTCAATAAGCCCGCCAAGGAAGACAGGATGGCCATGCTGCTCGGGCGTCTGGCCGCCGAGGCCTGGTCCGACTATTATGATCCGCTGGTCGAGGAATTCCGCCTTTTCTTCGAGCGCTTCCCTTCTTATCCCGGCCGGGACTCGCTGCAGCTCGCGCTCGCCGCCATGCACGCCGGCAAGAGGGAGCACGTCTCCTCGCGCGTGGAGTACGAGAAGCTGATCTCCATGCATCCCTCCACTCCGCTGATGGCCGGGGCCAGGCTGGCGCTCGCGAACCTGCTGGCCGACGACCTGAAGGAATACGATAAAGCCGTCGACGCGTACCTGGACGTAACGGTCTCCTTCCCCGGCACGCCGGAAGCCTGGGAGGCCTACGGCCGGCTGCCCGGGCTGGCGGAGAAGCGGAAAAAGTACCGGCTTGCGGTCGACACCTATGAAAAAATAATCGCGCTTTACCCCGACAAGCCGGAGGCTTTCGAGGCGTATAACTCGGCCGCCCGGGTGCTCTGGAAGAGGATGGACAAGCCGGCGGAAGCCGTCGCCGTCCTGGTCAGGCTGGCCGACAAG
>JAVVFK010000485.1:0-513 GCA_032251015.1 Elusimicrobiales bacterium | reverse complement strand
CTCGGTATCGCTCCAGACGTACCAGTCACGCTTCGGGGACTCACGCGAAGAGCGCGACTCGACGAACCAGGGGTGTCGATCGGAGGTGTGGTTGACGACGAGGTCGGTGATGACGCGCAGCCCGCGCGCGTGGGCTTCCTCCAGCAGCAACTCGAAGTCCTCGACGGTGCCGAACGTCGGGTGGATCTCATAATAGTCCGCGATGTCGTAGCCGTCGTCCAGCAGCGGAGAGGGACAGAAGGGCAGGAGCCAGAGCCCCGTCACCCCGAGATCCTGCAGGTAGTCCAGGCGCTCGCTCAACCCCCGAAAATCCCCGATCCCGTCGCCGTCGCCGTCCTGGAAGGAGCGCACGCGCAGCTCGTAGAGAATGGCGTCCTTGTACCAGAGCGGATCATTCGGGCGTGCTCGGGAGGTCCTGGTCATGCTCTCCTCGTCGTTCTCTCCTGGCCGTGGGGCCGGCCCGAGCGGAAGCTGGAAGAAGTCGTTTCAGAAGAAGTAGTCGAAGTCGCTCTC
>JAVVFK010000484.1:0-519 GCA_032251015.1 Elusimicrobiales bacterium | reverse complement strand
GGTCCCGCTGGAGAACCCCGCCGGCCGGTGGCCTACCTGGTGTGCAACGCCGCCCCGCCGCTGGCGGGGCAGCCGGCGCTGCTCACCTTCAGTGAGGTACGCACCCTGTTCCACGAGTTCGGTCACGCCCTGCAGCACATGCTCACCACCGAAGACGAGGGCATGGTGGCCGGCATCAACTGCGTGGAGTGGGACGCGGTGGAGCTGGCCAGCCAGTTTCTGGAGAACTGGTGCTACCACGAGCCCACCCTGGCTGGACTGGCGAGCCACTTCGAGACCGGCGCGACGTTGCCGGCGGAGCAGCGCCGGGCCCTGCAGCGGGTCCGCGTCTATCGGGAAGGCACCGCCACCTTGCGCCAACTGGGCTTTGCCTGGTGCGACTGGGAACTCCACCGGGTTGCCGAGCCGGACGCAGCCGACGAGCCCCTGGCGGTGCAGCAGCGGGTGCTGGCCCGCACGAACGTCCTGCCCCCCCTGCCGGAGAACCGTTTTCTGTGCTCGTTCAGCCATATCTTCGCC
>JAVVFK010000483.1:0-522 GCA_032251015.1 Elusimicrobiales bacterium | reverse complement strand
CACCTTGATCCGGGCGTTGAACTGATGGGTGTTCTCCAGTTGAAATTTGGCCATGATGCTCCCTCCTCTGTGACGATGAATCTGTGGACCGGATCGTTTGAATCCAGCGTTCTCGATGAGTGTCTACCGGGCCGTGCAGCGGGTACCCGTGCGGCGAAAAGCGAACGTGGCTTTCGCCTCAGACCATCGCGGCGTGGGCAGGCCGGGGGCCTCCCCTCCGGTGGCGCAGGAACCCTATGGTTTTCCGCTGTTCCGCGGCCCTTTAGTAGGCGACGAGGCGGACTCCCATTCCGCGGGAGCATCGCGAAAGCCGCTTGCACCTCCTCCGCGGAGGCCCCCGGCCAGCCAACCCCAACGCTTGTCGCAGCTTTCAAGAGCTTTACCCCGAGGCGCCTAGAAAAAATCCCGAAACCACGCCTGCATGCGACGCACCAGGCGGGCAAACAGTTTGTCGTCGTCTTCCCCGGGGTGCAGGGGCGCCTCCCCGCGGCTGCGGGCGGCGTACTGCACCAGCCCCACACC
>JAVVFK010000482.1:0-524 GCA_032251015.1 Elusimicrobiales bacterium | reverse complement strand
CCGTCGCAGGTGGTCGCCCCGTCATTCGACTGGCGCGACCAGGGCTGGAATCCGCCGACGCTGCGCAACAGCGTGATCTACGAACTGCACACTGGCACGTTCACACCGGAAGGCACATTCGACGCGATCATCCCGCACCTGGAGCGCCTGCGAGCGCTGGGCATCACGACGCTGGAGCTGCTGCCAGTGGCGGAGTTCCCCGGCGCGCGCAACTGGGGCTATGACGGCGTGGACCTGTACGCCGTGCATCACGCTTATGGCGGGCCGCAGGGACTCAAGCGGCTGGTGGATGCCAGCCATCGCGCCGGTCTCGCCGTGTTCCTGGACGTGGTCTATAACCACCTGGGGCCTGAAGGTAACTACCTGTGGGATTACGGCCCCTACTTCACCGATCGCTACCATTCGCCCTGGGGCGAGAGTGTCAACCTGGATGGGCCGCACAGCGACCACGTGCGCCGCTTCTTCATCGAGAACGCGCTCTACTGGCTGGCGGACTTCCACATCGACGGGCTGCGGTTGGACGC
>JAVVFK010000481.1:0-529 GCA_032251015.1 Elusimicrobiales bacterium | reverse complement strand
CTGGTTGCCGGACGAGCGCGTGGGGCCAAAGCCGGGTGATCCTGCCGATGTCGTGTCCATGGGCGATGTGATTGCCGTGGAAAGGCTGGAGAGCCAGCAAAACCGGAGAGTGCTCGATACATTTTACAGCGCTGATGGCAGGGCGGTCGGCGCGGTGGATCATTTTACTCTGCGCCAGATTCCGGCCATTGAAGGTGCGTTGGTGGCGCTCGATCCCCATACAGGCCGGGTATTGGCCATGGTTGGGGGCTATGATTTCAAGAACAGCCAGTTCAACCGCGCAACGCAGGCCCAGCGTCAGCCCGGCTCGGCTTTCAAGCCCTTTGTTTATGCCGCAGCCCTTGAAGATGGCTTTACGCCGTCGTCTTTGGTGCTTGATGCGCCTTTTGTGATCGATCAGGGCGATGGGCAGGGAAAATGGAAGCCGCGCAATTCCTCAAACCGTTTCTATGGCCCTTCAACTCTGCGTCTTGGGCTTGAAAAAAGCCGCAATCTGATGACCATCCGGGTGGCGCAATATATCGGGATC
>JAVVFK010000480.1:288-535 GCA_032251015.1 Elusimicrobiales bacterium | reverse complement strand
CGTTATTCGGAATCATTGGGCGTAAAGGGTGCGTAGACGGTATGTTAAGTCCGCTGTTAAATTTTCCGGCCTAACCGGAAATCTGCAGTAGAAACTAGCGTACTAGAGGTTGGAAGAGAGAAGTGGAATTCTCGGAGTAGCGGTAAAATGCGTAGATCTCGAGAGGAACACCAATGGCGAAGGCAGCTTCTTGGTCCATACCTGACGTTGATGCACGAAAGCGTGGGGAGCAAACAGGATTAGATAC
>JAVVFK010000480.1:0-278 GCA_032251015.1 Elusimicrobiales bacterium | reverse complement strand
ATACCCTGGTAGTCCACGCTGTAAACGATAATCACTAGATGTTGGTTTTGTTTGACAAGATCAGTATCGTAGCTAACGCGTTAAGTGATTCGCCTGGGGACTACGGTCGCAAGATTAAAACTCAAAGGAATTGACGGGGGTCCGCACAAGCGGTGGAACATGTGGTTTAATTCGACACTACGCGAGGAACCTTACCTAGGCTTGACATGTATTTGACCGTCGTGGAAACACGATTTTTTAGGCTTCGGTCTAGACAGATACACAGGTGCTGCATGGCT
>JAVVFK010000047.1:0-12800 GCA_032251015.1 Elusimicrobiales bacterium | reverse complement strand
GGGTCCGAGTTGCTCTCAACCGTTATGTTCCCCCGGTGGACCTTTATTATGCCGTAGCTGACGGCCAGGCCCAACCCGGTGCCCTTGCCTATCTGCTTCGTGGTGAAGAAGGGCTCGAAGACCTTCTTGAAATTCTCCGGCTTTATCCCGCAGCCGGTGTCGGCCACGGAGAAGCAGACGTCGTCGCCCTCGCGGAAGGCGCGGACGGCGAGCGTTCCCGAGCCGGACATCGCCTCGAGGGCGTTGGTTACCAGGTTCGTGAGCACCTGTATCACCTGGTCGGGGTCCATCTCGGCCTGGAGCTCCCCGGGGTCGACGCGGAGGTCCAGCTTGACTCCCGGGGGCAGCTGCGCGCTCTTGAAATAGTTCTCCACCAGCCTGGTCAGGTCGGTCTGGCGGAAGAAGGGCTTGTTCTTGCGGGCGAAGTTGAGCAGTCCGCCTACGATCTTCTTGCAGCGGTCCGCCTGCTCCGTTATCATCCGCGCGTCCGTGTAGGTGCGGGAATTCCTGTCGCACTGCTCGGCCAGCAGGTGGGAGTAGAGCAGCACCACGCCGAGCGGGTTGTTGAGCTCGTGCGCCACGCCGGCGGCGAGCTGGCCCATGCTGGCCAGCTTCTCGCTCTGCATCAGCGCCTGGCGGGTCTTGCCCAGCTGGTTGTAGCTCCCCGTGAGCTCGTCGGCGGTGGCCTTGAGGCGGTCTATGGTGTAGGGCAGGCACATCTCGCTCTCGGCGATGCCGCGGAGGATGGCGACGGCGTGCCCCTGGCAGGTTGTATAGCCGCAGGCGCCGCAGTTGAGCTCGTCCTCCGGTTTGGTCTTACCCATCCTGCCCAGGACTTCTTTGAGCTCTTCCGGCGTGGGCATTTTCATGCGCCTGTCCTCCGGGGCGAAGGAGGCGGAGTAGTCCAGGCCGCGGAAGTGGCGGACATTGTCTTCCCAGTCGTTTATCCTGACGGTAAAATAGCTTTTGCGGGCGTAGCGGCGCAGGGCGGCCTCGCGGGCGTGCTTGGAGGTCTTGGCGCTGATGCCCGGGCCCATTATGCAGCCGTCGCAGCAGAGCAGGTCCAGGAAATCGGCGTCTATGTCCCCGTGCTCCATGTTCTTGAGGACCACGGGGAAATTCTCCAGGCCCTCAGCCGAGAGGAAGCGGCCGCTCATGAGGTCGTCCTGCAGTTCGGCGGAGTCGAGCAGCCCCCCGCCCATCGGGTAGAGTACGCCCTTGGCGGGGTGCGGCGGGTCGAAGTGCGCGTCGAGCACGGCGCTTATGTCCAGGCCAAGGTCCTTGCGCAGGGCGCGCAGTTCGACGAAGGTGATGGACTCCTCTATCTCCGGTGCGCGGAGGGCCTCTCCTTTCTTGGCCACGCATGGGCCGATGAAGACAACTTTGACTTCCTGGCCGTACATCGCCTTTATAATGCGGGCCTCGGCCCCCATGGGAGAGACTATCGGGGCCAGGTTCGGCACCAGCGCGGGGTGGTATTTCTCTACGAAAGAGACCACGGCCGGGCAGGCCGTGCTGATGAATTTCTTGCCGGGGTTCTCGTTGAGGAGCCGGCGGTACTGCAGCGAGACCATGTCCGCGCCGAAGGCGACCTCGCAGACGTATTTGAACCCCATCGCCTTCAGTATGCCCGCGAAGCGCGTCGGGTCCATGCCGCCGAACTCCACCGGGAAGCTGGGGGCCACGGCGGCCGCCACCGGGGCGCCGCCGCGCAGGAGGGCCTTCACCGCTTCCAGGGACTTCCTGCTCTCCTTGGCGCCGCGGCTGCACATCAGGACGCAGTTGGCGCAGCCTATGCAGCGCTCTTTTATGACCTCGGCCTGCCCGCCGGAGATCCGTATGGCCTTGGCGGGGCAGCCGCGCACGCAGGTATAGCACGCCTTGCAGCGTTCTTTTATCGTCCTTACCAGCGGTTCATCGTCGAAGGTCATAGTGTTGCCTGATACCGCGCCGCGGGCCGCCCCGCGCCTAAGCCACGTCGGCCGCCTTGCGCCTGGAGTACTTGGTGTGCAGCAGGCGGTGGCTTTTCTCGCCGAGGGGCTTGCCCAGGAACTCGCCGTAGAGCTGCTGCACGGCCTTGTTGGCGTGGGAGGTGCGCACCTTCTCCGAGGCGTCTATGTTGTAGAGGGCGCGCATGCGCTCCATCACGGCCGCCTTGTTGCGGGCTATGGGCTGGCCGCCGCCGTTTATGCAACCGCCGGGGCAGGTCATCACCTCGATGAAATGCAGGTCCTTGCGCCCGTCGCGTATCTCCTCTAGGAGCTTGCGGGCGTTGCCCAGGCCGCTGACCGCGGCCACGCCGACCTCCAGGGAGCCGACCTTCACTTTCGCCTCTTTAACGCCGGCCTGGCCGCGCACGGCCTCGACCTTGAGGTTGCCAAGTTCCTTGCCGGTCAGCAGGAAATGCGCGGTGCGCAGCGCGGCTTCCATGACGCCGCCGCTGGCGCCGAACAGCTTGCCGGCGGTGCTGCGGTCGCCGAAGGGAAGGTCCGGCTCCTCGGGCTGCAGCGTGCGCAGGTCGATGCCGTAGAGGCGCAGCAGCTGCGCGAACTCGCGGGTGGTGACCACCGCGTCGATGTCGGCGAAGCCGCCGCGGCCCATCTCCGGCCGCGTCACCTCGAACTTCTTGGCGGTGCAGGGCATGACGGACACGCTGTAGATCTTAGAGGGATTTATCCCCCTCTTTTTGGCGTAATAGGTCTTCACCAGGGCGCCGAGCATCTGCTGGGGGCTCTTGCAGGTGCTGAGGTGCGGCAGCATGTCCGGATAGAAGGTCTCTATGAACTTTATCCAGCCGGGCGAGCAGGATGTGAACATCGGCAGGACGCCGCCGTTCTTGACGCGGTGGGCCAACTCGCCGGCTTCCTCCATGATGGTCAGGTCCGCCGAGAACGAGGTGTCGAAGACCGCTTTGAAGCCCATCTTGCGCATGGCGGCCGTCATCACGCCGTTGACGTCGGTGCCGGCGGGCAGGCCGAACTCCTCGGCCAGCGACACGGAGATGGACGGGGCGTGCTGCACTACGACGAGCTTCTCCTTGTCGGCCAGCGCGTCCATGACGGGCTCGAGGTCGCTCTTCTCGGTCAGCGCGCCCGTAGGGCAGACGTTGATGCACTGGCCGCAGTTGACGCAGGAGCTGACGTTGAGGCTGGAGTCGAAGGCGCAGCCTATGAAGGACTCCGAGCCGCGCTTCACGAAATCGATGCAGGCCACGCTCTGTACTTCCTCGCAGACGCGCACGCATTTGCCGCAGAGTATGCACTTGTCGGGGTCGCGCGAGATCGAGGGGCTCGAGACGTCCAGCGGCTTCCTCTTCTTTTCAGCCGGGAAGCGGCGGGTGCGCACGCCGTAGTCGCTGCTGAGCCTGCTCAGCTCGCAGGTGGGCTGCTTGGCGCAGTAGAGGCAGTCGTCGGGGTGGGTGCCCAGAAGCAGCTCGATGACCGTCTTGCGGGCGTTTATGACCCGCGGGCTGTTGGTGGTCACCTTCATCCCGTCCGCGGCGGGGAAGGAACAGCTGGTGACCAGGTTCGCCTGGCCCTCCACTTCCACCACGCAGACGCGGCAGGCGCCCGACGGCAGCATGCCATCCATGTGGCAGAGCGTCGGCACGTGTATACCCTCTCGGCGCAGCAAGGTGAGCAGGGTCTCCCCCGCCTGGGCTTCTACTGTCTTTCCGTTCACGGTGAGTTTCATGGCGTTTCCCCTTAAGCGGCGCTGACGGCCTTGAACTTGCATACCGACTTGCACGAACCGCAGGAGATGCATTTCTCCGCTACGATGTAGTGCGGCACCTTGGGCTTGCCGACGATGGCCTGGGTGGGGCAGGCCTTCACGCAGAGCGTGCAGCCCTTGCACTTGTCGGCGTCGATGGAGAACTCGAGCATCTCGGTGCAGGCCCCGGCGGGGCAGCGGCGCTCGAATATATGCGCCTCGTACTCATCGCGGAACCAGCGCAGGGTGCTGAGCACCGGGTTGGGCGCGGTCTGACCCAGGCCGCAGAGGCTGGTCTCCTTGATGACCTGCGAAAGATTCTCGAGCTGCATGATGCCCGAGAAGCGCGCCAGCGCGTCGTTCTCCTTCTCGTTGCGGCGGCTGCGGGTGATGGCCTTGAGGATCTCCAGCATGCGCAGCGTGCCCTCGCGGCAGGGTATGCACTTGCCGCAGGACTCCTTCTTGATGAAGTCCATGAAGAACTTGGCCACGTCCACCATGCAGGTCCGCTCGTCCATCACCACAAGCCCGCCCGAGCCCATCATGGCGCCGACGGTCTTGAGCGATTCGTAGTCCACCTGTATGTCCATGTGGCGGTCCGGGATGCAGCCGCCCGAGGGGCCGCCTATCTGCACGGCCTTGAAGCCCATGCCGTTCTCGATGCCGCCGCCGATATCGAAGACTATCTCGCGCAGCGTGGTGCCCATCGGTATCTCGACGAGGCCGGTGCGCTCTATCTTGCCGGAGAGCGCGAAGACCTTGGTGCCCTTGCTGCCCCTGGTGCCGATGGCCGCGAAGGCCTGCGGGCCGCGGCCGATGATCTCGGGCACGTTGGCGAAGGTCTCCACGTTGTTGATTACGGTCGGCTTGCCGAACAGCCCGCGCACGGCCGGGTAGGGAGGGCGGGGCTTGGGCATGCCGCGCCGGCCCTCGATGCTGTTCATCAGGGCGGTCTCCTCGCCGCAGACGAAGGCGCCGGCTCCCATCTTGATGATGACGTCGAGGTCGAAGCCGCTGCCGTAGATGTTCTCGCCGAGCAGGCCGAAGGCCTTGGCGTCGGCGATGGCCTTCTTGAGGTTCCGTATCGCCAGCGGGTACTCGGCGCGTATGTAGATATAGGCCTTGCTGGCGTGTATCGCGTAGGCGCCGATGGTTATGCCCTCGAGCACGCGGTGCGGGTCGCCCTCTATTGCGGAGCGGTCCATGAAGGCGCCCGGGTCGCCTTCGTCGGCGTTGCAGACTATGTACTTCTGGTCGGCGTCGGAGGCCAGGGCTATCTTCCATTTCTTTCCGGTAGGGAAACCGCCGCCGCCGCGGCCGCGCAGGCCGCTGGCTTCTATCGCCTCGCAGGCCTGTTCCGGCGTCATGGTATGTATAACTTTAAGGAAAGCGCCGTAGCCGCCCCGGGCTATGTGCTCCTGTATCGAAAGAGGGTCTATCACGCCGACATGCTTGAGCACGAAGCGGAGCTGCTTGGCGAAGAAAGGGTGTTCCGAGAGCAGGGGCACTTTCGCCCACTTCTCCCCGGTATCCTCGAACTGGCCCAGGATATGGTCCTTGAGCGGCGCCCCGTCGGCGAATATGGAATCCAGGATGGCGGGAACCGCGTCGCCCGTCGCGCGCTGGAAGGAGACCCGGGCCCGGCCCGGCAGCTGCACGTCCAGGAGCGGCTCGGCGGCGCAATAACCGATGCAGCCGACTTCCAGTATGTCGGCGGCCAGTTTCTTTTCCTTTATATAGCGCTTGGCCGCCTCGAGGGTTCTGGCCGCCCCGGCGGCGAGGCCGCAGGTGCCGGCGCCTACGAATATGACCGCGCGGGAGAGCGACTCCCTGCGCAGGGCCGCGGCCTTCGCGGCGTAATCCTCGCCGCCGAAGGCCCTGGTGAGGAAAGCCTTGCGGGCCGAGGGTTGTATGCCGGAGAGGTTCCCGCCTATGATGTCCTTATTTCGAGCCATTGGAAGCCTCCGCTTTCCTGATATCGTCCACCAGTCTGCGCAGCTTGTCGGGGGTAAGCTTGGCGTGGAACTCGCCGTTGACGCTGATGACCGGGGCCAGGCCGCAGGCCCCTATGCAGGCCACCACCTCTATGCTGAAGAGGCCGTCGCGCGAGGTGTCCCCCGCCTTTATCCCCAGCACCTCCTCGCACATCTTGAGCACACCGGCGGACCCTTTGACGTGGCAGGCCGTGCCGCGGCAGATTATGATGTGGTACTTGCCGACCGGCTTGAAACGGAACTGGTTGTAGAAAGTGGCCACGCCGTAGACCTTGCTCGCCGGGATGCCCAGGTGCCTGGCAACCGCCAGCGCCGCCGGCTTGGAGATATAGCCGTCGGCCGCCTGCACGTCCTGCAGTATGGGTATAAGCTTGTCGCGCTTGGCGAAGCTGTAGTTCTCCAGTACCTCGTCTACCTTGCTCTGGGCGCTCATATCACTGCTCCTTCATCCTGTTCTTGCGGGCGAAATAGGCTACTTTCTCTATGGACAGTGTGATGTCCAGCTGTTCCAGGAATATCCCGCGCTGCACTTTGAGCTGCACCGGGGCGAAGTTGACGATACCTTTCACTCCCGCCCGGACCAGCGCGTCGGCCGCTTCCTGGGCGGCGGAGGCGGGTACCGTTATTATCCCCATCGCCACCTTCTCCCGGGCGACCACCTTCTCCAACTGGCCGGTATGGTGCACCCGGCAGCCGGAATAGATCCTGTCCGCCTTCTCGGGGTCCAAGTCGAAGGCCGCCACGATGCTGAGGTTGGGGCGGCGCCTGAGGAAGTAGGAGAGGATGGCTTTACCCAGGTTGCCGACCCCCACCAGCACCATTTTGGTCAGCGAGGAGGATTCCAGGTGCGCGTAGAGCGCGGCCATGAACTCCTTGACCGGGTAGCCCCGCTGCGGTGTGCCCTTCACCTGACGGAAGTTCATGAAGTCGCGCCTGACCTGCTCCGGGGAGACCCCCACCGCCGCCGCCAGTTCATGCGAGAAGACGAACTCCGAGCCCGCCTCCACCTTGGAATGCAGGAACTGGCAGTAGCGGAAGAATCTCTCCACCGTGCGCTGGGGTATTCGGGGCATAATTTACCTGGTCCTTCCTTCCACGTTGACCTGGTCCGTCTTCAAGGCCAGAAGCTCCGCGACCCTGGCCACGAACTCCTTGGGCTTTATGGGCTTTTCCATGAAGGCGTCCACGGGCAGGAATTCCCCGTCCTTTTCGCCGAACTTCTGCGGCGAAGTCTCGTTAACGGAGGTCAGCATCAGTATAGGTATATACTTGAGCGCCTCGGTCCCGCGCAGTTTCTTGGCCATGTGGAATCCCTCAGTGGAATCGTCCATCATGACGTCCAGTACTATCAGGGCCGGCTTTTCTGTCAGGGCCTTCTCGAGGCCCTCCTTGCCGTTGACCGCGGTGACCACCGAATGCCCCTGGCCCTGCAGGACCACCTCGCAGGTGTCCAGTATGTCCCTGTCGTCGTCTACGCACAGTATCTTCGCCATAAGTTCCTCCCCACTTTCGTTTCAATCGTAACGGTGTTAACGATATCGTTATTTATTAACGTTAACGTGTTAACGATGGCTGCATAAATAATATACACCATCGTTTGGTAATTGTCAAGGGCCCAGTTCTATTGTTTTTCTCCGACGGGGATTGTGGCGGATGCTTCGTTACATATCGATGAACAGGCAAAAAAAGAAGGCCTCCGCCGCCGCGGAGGCCTTCTTTATATATGTATATAGCGGAGCCGTCCGGTCCTCTAGAATTTGAACGGCAGTTTCGTCTTGCCCGGAAGCGCTCCCTTGAGGAGCTTGTCCCCCTCCGCGGAGAGCTTGTCACCGGAGGCTTTCAGTTTGCCCGACAGTTCGGCCTGCTTCTCCGATGCCATCGAGTCGAGCCTGTCCCTGTAGGGCTTGAGAGCCTCGTCCACTTTTGCCCTGGCCGCGTCCTGCGCCTTCTTCAGTTCGGCGCCCATGGCGCTTGAGAAGGCTTTGGAGAGCTTGTCCGCGAGGTCCGTGGTAACGTCCAGTTCGGGGTCCTTGAAGGTCCCGGTGATCCCGGCGCTGATAGAGGCGGAGTCGAGGCCGGCGAAAGTGTTCTCCACGGCCGACCTCAGCGGGGCGGCCTTGATGTTCTCCGCCGTGGGAACAAAGTCCGCTCCGGTTATCCGTATCTCCGCGCGTCCGCCGATGCCGTCCCCCGCCGTCTTAAGAGCGGCCTGAAGCGCGGCCGAGCCGCCTTTTATCTCCACGGCGAGAGAGGAGGGCGAACCCAGCTTCGTTCCGTCCACTTTCAGTCCGGCATAGGCCAGCTTGGTCTGGGTCCGCAGTCCGTCTCCGGTAGCGTCGATGACGGACCGTATATTCAGTTCGCGTGCGCCCTTTTTTCCCTGTATCTCGGCTATCGTCGGCTTCCCGTACACCTGCGGCTGGGTGGTCAGGCCTTCTATCGTGCCGGAGTAGTCCAGAGGCTGGTCCAGGCCCAGTTCTCCCGTCAGGCGCATCGTCCGTATAAGGACGGTCGGGTAGGTCTCTTCTTTCGGAAAATGCACTTCCCGGCCCCGGGGCGCCTCGTTCTTGAGCAGCCCCTTGGCTCCGGAAGGCATATATTTCTTCGCGACGGTCATCCATTTCAGCGCCTGCTCCGTTTTCTCCGCTATCATCGGGCCCGCCAGCATCCTGGCTATGGAGCGGGTGTCGAGCGAGGGCAGTTTCATCTTCGCCATCACCGCCGCCTGGTCCCGCTTGCGGGCCTCCTCTATCTTTTTAAAAGCGCTTTTCGCGTCGGCGAGGGCCTTCTCGGCCGCCGCTTTGTCCTTTTTAAACTCCTCCATCACTTTCTTCGCGTCCTTGGCTATATCGGCGTACTCTTTGGCCTGTTTTATGAAGTTCTTTTCGTCCTTGGCCCTGTCGTAGCGCGCTTTTAGCGCGTCCATCTCGGCCTTGTACTTGCCGTCGTCCATCTTTTCCGCTATGCCGGCGTATTCGCGTTTGTAGGTTTCCTCGAGCTCCTTGGCCAGTTTCACCGATTCGAGATCGTCGGGGTCCACTTTGTACTCCGCGGAGAAGTCCGCCTTGACGTCCGTGACCCGGTCCAGGGCGAAGCTCTTGGTCTCTTCGCTTATCGCCGCCGCCAGTTTCGATCCTCCTTCCTCTTTCCCGGCGCGGGACAGTTTCGCCGAAGTTTCGCGGGGGGTGCCGAAGCGCAGCCCCGAGAGGGACGCCTCGCCGGCCACAAGTTTCTTCTCGAGCAGCGGTTTTCCTTCCGCGGCGAAGGAGAGCTCTGCGAACTCCACGATGTTGCGGAATTCGGCGTCGGAGTCCCCGACGGCCACGCCCGACATGCGCAGGCGCGGCGGGAAGAAGCCTGTTTCCAGATCGGCGATCTCGGCTTTTGCTTTGGCGGCCTTCTCCATGCCTTTTATCATTCCCCATTTAAGTATCGGGTCGAAGGCGAAGAAGAAAAAGGCCCATACCAGCAGGAGCAGGATCAGGCGGGGCGCCACATATGACCAGCGCATATTACACCCCCTCCTTGAAGTACCAGTCGAGCATCCAGGAGGCCTTCAGGCTTTTAACGAACTTCGAGTTCATGACGCGGGCGCGGAGTTTGTCGTTGTAGTAGGTCCCGAACTTTCTCCCCCCCAGGTATACCGGCGCCAGCATCGCCGCGCCGAAAACCAGCCCGCCGGGAACCACGGTATTATTGAATCCCGTCCAGGGAAAGACCGGTGTGTTGTAGAGCTTTGTCCAGAGGGGACGCAGGCCTTCCGCCGTCAGCAGCGCGTAGCCGATGGGATCCGTTATCCTGTCGATGAAGGGATTAAGGAGGCTGACCATGGCCACGGTGACTATCGCCATCGGGAGATTTATCCTGGAGGCCATCATGACGACTATCAGGAGCTGGGCGGTGAGCGTGGCCTTGGGCATGAGGCCGATCAGGAAGCCCAGCGCGATGCCCGCTCCTATCTGGCCCGGGGTGGTTTCGGCCGTGAGGCCTTTGATGAACTGACGTATAAGGGTAACAGGGTTCATATCATGAATATATAAATAAATGACCGATAAAAAAAGGCCCTCCCCTTGCGGGGAGGGCCCTGCCGGCAGGCGCCGGGTTCAGCGCGGCTGCTGGGGCTGGTTGATCTGCTGGTAGGTCATCACGAGCGCGGCTATCGAGGCCACGACCTGCTTGGGATAGACCTTTAGGTCCACTTCCCCGCTGAGGCCGTTGCGGTCGATATTGAGGTAGATGCCGTTCTCGCGGATATAGAAGGAGGCGTCGTCCATGAAGCGTTCGCGCATCTCCAGCCGCACGGCGGTCCTGCCTTCCGGCGTGCCGGGGGTCTCCACGGTGCCCTCTATGCGGAAGTCTCCCGCCCATTCCTCCATGCGGAGGTCCGTGCGGCCGGCGCGGAGCTCGTAGCGCCTGGTGAAGAAGCCGCTGACGCGGCCCCACTGCCTGTCATTATCGGTTTCCATCTCCGCGTTGTATTCGCGGTCGAAGACCTTGCGCAGACCGACTTCTATGCGGGCCCACGGGTCGCTGGCCTCCACCTCGTTCCAGACGCCGCCGGAGCGGATGGACATCCAGATGCGCTGGCCGTTCTGAACGGCTTTCCTGTCTTCCGGCTTGGCGGTCGCGTCTATGCTCCTGGCCAGCAGCAGCGATACCACGGCGGCCACCGCTTTCTTGGGCGCGCGCTCGGGGTCGTAATTGCCGTTCACGGAATTCCTGTCGGTATAGAAGTTAAGGCCCGAGCCGCTGACGCTCCAGGAGTAATCGTCGAAGCGGCGGTTGACGAAGGCGTTGATGTAGGACGTCTTTCCGTCCGCGCGCACGTTGCCGCTGATATTGCAGCTGGCGGAATAGCAGTTCATCGTCAGATAGGAGCCGGAGCCGGAATAGGTGTAGTTCTCCTGCCACTTGCGTATCGACGCCCACGCGTAATCGTTGTCCACGCGGTTATTGACGCTGAAGCTGTCGTTAAAGTCCCTGCGGACGCGCGTTTCGATGCGCGCCCCGTAGTCGTTGGCCTGGGCCTCTTTGATATATTCGTTGCGGCGCACGCTCATCCAGAGATGCTGGCTGGGAGCCTTCGCGGCCGGGGCCTGGGAAGCCTCGGGAATTGCCGGGATCTCAGCCGAGATCACGTCGGCGGAAGTGAGCGAAGGGAGCTCGAAAGCCCCCGCGCCGGGTATCAAAACGAAAGAAAGAAGAGCTGCAAGTATTCTGTTCACGGATTACCCCCCAGTCGGGAATTAATTTACCCTGCGGTAAATATTATACTAGAGATATTCCTTCGCCGTAAGGGCCGCCGGACCCACCCCCGCTTGGGCCTAAAGTCCCCATTTAATATAATCATACTATGCCCCTCGTCGAGATGCTGCTGCTGGCCCTGGCCTTATCCATGGACGCTTTCGCCGTCGCCGTGGCCAGCGGCGCCACGATGTCCCGGCTCAATGTCCCCCACGCCCTCAAGATGGGAGCTTTCTTCGGCGGATTCCAGGCCATGATGCCCGTCCTGGGGTGGCTCGCCGGGCGCGGGATGAAGGACTACATCGAACGGTTCGACCATTGGCTGGCTTTCGGTCTGCTGGCGGCGATCGGCGGAAAGATGATCTACGAGTCCCTGCGGATAAAGGAGGAGGAGGAATGCGGCGGGGAGAAGGCCTGCCCGTTCCACACCTGGACGCTGACCGTGCTGGCCGTGGCCACCAGCATAGACGCGCTGGCCGTCGGGCTCACCTTCTCCTTCCTCCGGGTATCGATCGCCGCGCCCGTGCTGGTGATAGGCGGGGTGACTTTTCTGATGTCCCTGGCGGGGGTCAGGCTGGGCGCGGCCGGGGGGCACTTCTTCGAGCACAGGATGGAGGCGGCCGGCGGCGCGATACTCATCCTTATAGGCTTCAAGATACTTTTTTCCCACCTTGGTTTTTTTTAGTCCCGGAACTTCCCGTCAGGCGTTTCCCCGGCCGGTCGGGCTCCCTGCGCGACTTCTCCAGCTCCTTCATCCCGCCGATGTCGGAGATGAATCCCTCCAGGAAAAGCGTTCTCCCCGCGGAGGAGCGCACTGGAGCGCCGAGTTCGGCCACCCATTTTTCGCCGCCGCCGGCGGTTATTATCCTGTATACCACCCTGAAAGGATTGCCGGCGTCCGCGGCGCGGGTCACCGCCTGCCGGACCATGGCCCTGTCGGACGGGTGGATCATATCGTCGTATGAGAGACGCGCGTTAAGCAGGATATCTTCCGGCTTGTAGCCTGTAAGATCCCCGCACCCTTTGCTGACGTAGAGCATCGTCCACGAGGCGTCGTTGCGGCAGCGGTAGACCATGCCGGGCAGGCCCGCTATCATCGTCTCCAGCACGCGGCTTTTCTCCTCCGCCCGGTCCCGCTCCCTGAGGAGCGCGGTTATGTCCACCATAGCGCCGATGATGCCGGCGGGCTTCCCGCCGGGAGCCCTCACCGCGGTCTTGTCGTAGAGGACGTCCCTGGGCAGCCCTTTCGCGTCCGCCACCTGCCAACGGTAGGTCTGGCGCCCGCCTTTGCGGATAAGTTCCCTGTCCATCCGGTCGTATTTTTCCGCCAGCGACTCCGGGGCTATGTCGTAGACGGTGCGGCCGCTGATCCTCTGAAGGGAGAGGCCGGTGAACCTGGAAAAAGCGGCGTTGCAGCCGAGGTAGCGGAGACCGGCGTCTTTCAGGAAGACGGGCAGGGGAATGGCGTCGAGCACCTGCTGTATGCAGCGGCGGCAATGCGGGTTCCCGGAATAGGCCTCGATTGGATCTCCGGGTCTCTTTCGGGCCCCGGGCTCTTTTTTGATCTTCATTGGCTCCCCCTCCGATATTTTTAGCATTTTGGCGGGGAGCGGACAAGCGGTGCGCGGGCCAGATTTTTTTGAGTATAATCGGTTTGTGGGGCGGTACTTTCAGCCGCGTTTTTCTCCGGCCCGGTTCGCGGCCGGGGGTGCGGCGGCGGGAGGGACGATATGACGGACGGGAAGAAGACCGGGGATGAGGGAGCGGAACTGTCCGCCGAACGGCACAAGGTGATGAAGTTGTGCGGCACCGAGCCGCCGTTCAGGAACGAGTACTGGGACAATAAAAAGC
>JAVVFK010000479.1:0-536 GCA_032251015.1 Elusimicrobiales bacterium | reverse complement strand
GGAAGAAGCATGGTAAGTTGGAAGTTGTCTGGATGCAGCTCGGCATAATAAACGAGGAAGCCGCCAGGAAAGCTGTGGCTTCTGCTTTAAAGGTTGTGATGGACAAATGCATGATGATAGAGCACGGGCGGCTGATAGAAAAAGAACATGAAGAGGTGGAACAAATGAAAACTGCTTGACTGGTTCAACTCAGCGATTTAAACTTTGATGAAAATATTACTAAGTATGATTTTATTCTTGTCGATTTCTGGGCTCCCTGGTGCGGTCCCTGCAGTGCAATTGCACCTGTAATTGAAGAGTTATCAAAAGAATACGCTGGAAGAGCCGCATTCGGAAAGCTTAAAGTGGATGACAATCCGTTAACTGCAAGCCGTTTCGGTGTCATAAGTATTTCAACAATAGTTTTCATGAAAAAAGGCAGGGAGGTCGATCGCATCGTTGAGGTAGTTTCAAAGAACCTTCTCAAAAATAAAATCGAAGAGCACATGGGATAGCGGTGTGAAGAAGGTAGAGATATGGAACCTGAGGAACAATAC
>JAVVFK010000478.1:0-537 GCA_032251015.1 Elusimicrobiales bacterium | reverse complement strand
GAGGCGACGACCCTGGTCCCGGGGGGCGTGTTGGGAGCCCGGAAGCCCAGCGATTTCATCGAGGGGGAGTACCCGATCTTCCTGGCGAGCGGCAAGGGCAGCCGGCTCACCGACGTGGACGGCAACGAGTTCATCGACTACCTCTGCGGCTACGGCCCCATGATCCTGGGCTACCGCGAAACCGAGGTGGACGACGCCGTGATCCGGCAGATTCGGGACAAGGGGTTCTGCTTCTCGCTGACCCAGCCCTACCAGAATCAGCTGGCGAAGAAGATCCGGGAACTCGTCCCCTGCGCCGAGATGAGCATCTTCTTGAAGACCGGCTCCGACGCCACCACGGCGAGCATCCGCATCGCGCGGGCCTACACCAACCGGCTCAAGGTGCTGCGCTGCGGCTACCACGGCTGGCACGACTGGTGCGTGGAGATGAAGGGGGGCGTTCCGGCGAAGCTCTACGAAGACGTGCACGAGTTCGGGTACAACAACCTCGACGAACTGAAGGACCTGATGGAGCGTTACGGGGAGCAGACCGCCGCC
>JAVVFK010000477.1:0-538 GCA_032251015.1 Elusimicrobiales bacterium | reverse complement strand
GCCGGTGGAGCGGATCAGGATGCCGGTGGGAAGGTGGCGGAGGATGACGGCAGTCTCCACTTTGTTGACGTTCTGCCCGCCCTTGCCGCCGGAACGGGTGGTGGTGATTTCCACGTCCTTGTCGGAGATTTCGATGTTGATTTCCTTGGAAATCTCGGGTGTGGCGTCGATGGCGGCGAACGAGGTGTGGCGCTTCGCGGCGGCGTCGAAAGGAGATATTCTAACAAGCCGGTGGACGCCGCGCTCGTTCTTGAGGAAGCCGTAGGCGTTTTCGCCGGCGATCTTGAGGGTGCACGAGCGGAGGCCTGCCTCGTCGCCATCCTGCCAGTCCATGGTTTCCACGGCGTAGCCCTTGCTTTCCGCCCAGCGGGTATACATCCGGTGGAGCATCTGGGCCCAGTCGCAGGCCTCGGTGCCGCCCGCGCCGGCCTGGATGACGAGGTAGCAGTTCGATACGTCGCTCGGCTGGTTGAGCAGGGTGAGCAGCTCGAACGAGCGGATGTCGCCTTCGAGGGATTTCGAGTTGTCGATCGCCTCG
>JAVVFK010000476.1:0-541 GCA_032251015.1 Elusimicrobiales bacterium | reverse complement strand
GCAGGGGAATCTCCAGATCGCGGAAGAACGCGTCGTACATCTTCTCGTCGTAGTGCTGGCCCGTGTGCACCAGCCGATACTCCAGGGGGTGCTCTGGGTGACTCTCGTTCCAGGCGCGCAGGGCCGCGACGATGGGGGCGATTTTCATAAAGTTGGGCCGGGCGCCCACCACCAGTAGAATCTTCATCTTCAGCTCTCTCGGTATAAAAGGGACGTAAGGTCTAAGCGGCTCTTGCCTCAGACCGTCGCTGCGTGTGTCGGGGCGCGGGCCGGGGGCCTCCCCTACGGCGGCGCAGGAACCTTTTGGTTTCCTGATAACCGTGGCATTCCAGCGAGGGAGGAAAAGGGCACCAGGTGCCCGACCTTGTATCGCAATTGCCGCCTGCGCCCCCTCCGGGGAGGCCCCCGGCCCGCGCCAAACAAAAAGCTAGGCGCATTGTTCCAGATTCCAGGCCCCCAAGAATTCCTAGTACCCCGATGCGAAAGTTCGTGGGATAAAAGAGGGTTGTGGGGGCTTCCTCGGAGCGCGGGGCGCGGCACC
>JAVVFK010000475.1:0-546 GCA_032251015.1 Elusimicrobiales bacterium | reverse complement strand
CAGACCGACCAGGTCGACAAGAATGAAGCCGAAGCCGCCCGCCTGGGGGTGCGCTCCACGCCCACCTTGATCCTGCCCGACGGCCGGGTGATGCCCGGCTACAAACCCGCCGCCCAAATACTGGAGTTGCTCGGAGAGGCGGCCGCCAAACCATAGGGCGCGGTCGTGGGGCGCCCACTACGCCGACGCAGCTTTGGGGATCAAGAAAGCACGGGGGAGAGGGACGTGCGGGCCGACCGGTCGATCCGCCCCTTGTCTGCTGGAGATAAACCTAACGAGGCTGCGCCTCAGACGCATGAGCCGAGGCGCTCGGGCCGGGGGCCTCCCCTCCGGCGGCGCAGGAACCCTTTGGTTTCGAGATGCCCGTGACATTCCAGCGTGGGAGGAGAAGTCTAGCGCGTCTCCGATTGAGCACCGCAAAAGTCGCCTGCGCCGCCTCCGGGGAGGCCCCCGGACCGAGCGCAGGGAAACCGGATGCGCCCCTCCTGGGGCACACCCTTTGGGCAGCCGGCGGTGCGCGAAGAGACGATGCGCTGCGGACTGGAG
>JAVVFK010000474.1:0-549 GCA_032251015.1 Elusimicrobiales bacterium | reverse complement strand
CAGAATACCTGTCCCAGAGGAGTTGCATCCGGGCCCAGTGTCGGTTTAACTCCATCAGGCAGGGATCCTGAAGGCAGTGAGCTGAGCTTTTCAAGGACTCTTGTTCTTGACCAGTAGAAATCAACATCTTCGTTGAAAATGACGTAAATTGAGGAGAACCCGAACATCGAGAAGCTGCGAACGGTCTTTACGCCCGGTACCCCGAGAAGGGAAGATGTAAGCGGGTAGGTAATCTGATCTTCGATATCCTGAGGGGAGCGACCCATCCATTCCGTAAAAACAATCTGCTGGTTCTCGCCGATATCCGGAATGGCATCTACAGGCACAGGATTGCGCTGAAGCCCTGCGATGTCCCAGTCGAAAGGAGCTGTCATCAGTCCCCAGAACAGTATTGCAGCCACTATCAGGAACACTGCCAGCTTGTTTAGCAGACAGAAAGCCACCAGCTTCCCGAGCAGCCCGTCTTCACTTTTGGCGAGTGGTGGTTTATCAGTGCTGCTCATGATTATCTCCCTCAGCGTGGCTCCGGTCTGTCAAATCGCCTTTTAT
>JAVVFK010000473.1:0-551 GCA_032251015.1 Elusimicrobiales bacterium | reverse complement strand
TCCATAACAATTTTTAAGATTAGCAGTACAAATCTGTATTCTGTACTGATTATATCAGCTTTTTCTTCCCGATATACTCACATAAATCCGCCAATCGGCACGAATAGCCCCATTCATTGTCGTACCAGGAGACCACCCGGCAGAATGTGCCGTCGATAACCTGAGTTCCTGTCATATCGAAGACAGAGCTTCTGGGGTCATGGTTGAAATCCGATGAAACCAGTGGCTTGTCGTTGACCCCTAGAATGCCCTTGAGTGGTCCTTCGGAGGCGGCCTTGACCATCGCCGCGTTGATCTCCTCGACTGAGGTCGGGCGCGCGGCGTCGAAGGTCAGATCGACAAGGCTGACATTGGGCACCGGCACGCGGATCGAGCAGCCATCGAGCTTGCCTTGCAACTCCGGCAGCACGAGCCCCACGGCTTTGGCCGCGCCGGTCGAGGTCGGGATCAGGTTGACGGCGCTGGCGCGGGCCCGGCGCGGGTCCTTGTGCAGCGTGTCCACCGTCCGCTGGTCACCCGTATAGGCATGGATGGTGGTCATGTAACCGCGC
>JAVVFK010000472.1:0-553 GCA_032251015.1 Elusimicrobiales bacterium | reverse complement strand
AGGTCGGTGATCTGCGCCTGCACCGTGACGTCCAGCGCGGTCGTCGGCTCGTCCGCGATCAGCAGTTCCGGCTCGCACAGCAGGCCGATGGCGATCATCACGCGCTGTCGCATGCCGCCGGAATACTCGTGGGGGTACTGGCGGATGCGCTCTTCGGGGTCCGGTATGCGGACCGCCCGCAGCATTTCCACGGCGTGCGCGCGCGCCTCGTCGCGGGACAGGCCCTGGTGGTGCATGACCACTTCGACCATCTGCTTCTCGATGGTCAGGAAGGGATTCAGCGAGGTCATCGGATCCTGGAAGATCATCGCGATGTGCTTGCCGCGGATCCGTTCGAGGTCACGCTCCTGCAGACCGGCGATATCCTTTCCCTGAAAGTCGATGCGGTCGGCGCCGACGACCCCGTTCTCCGGGGTCAGGCCGAGGATCGCGTGACAGGTCGCGCTTTTGCCGCTGCCGCTCTCGCCGACGATCCCGTGCGTTTTGCCGCGTTCGACCGTGAAGGAGACTTCACGGACGGCTTCCACCACCTCGTCCTCGGTACGGAACGTCA
>JAVVFK010000471.1:0-556 GCA_032251015.1 Elusimicrobiales bacterium | reverse complement strand
CCTGGCGTTCGACCTGGTGGGCGAGGACGTGCTGATCACCGGCGCGGGCCCGATCGGGGTGATGGCGTCCGCCATCGCGCGCTTCGTCGGCGCGCGCTACGTGGTGATCACGGACGTGAACCCGTACCGCCTCGAGCTCGCGCGGGCGATGGGCGCCGCCGACCGCGCGGTGGACGTCTCGCGGCCCGACGCGGATCTGCACGACGTCATGGACGACCTCGGCATGACCGAGGGGTTCGATGTGGGCCTCGAGATGTCAGGCGCGTCGGCGGCGATGCAGCAGATGATCGCGCGCCTCAACAACGGTGGCAAGCTGGCGCTGCTGGGGATTGCGCCGACGGAATTCGCGGTGGACTGGAACGCGGTGATCTTCAAGATGCTGCATATCAAGGGCATCTATGGCCGCGAGATGTTCGAGACCTGGTACAAGATGATCGCGCTGGTGCAATCGGGCCTCGATGTGTCGGGGCTGATCACCCACCGGATCGGGATCGACGATTTCGAGGCAGGATTCGCCGCGATGATCTCGGGCAATTCCGGCAAGGTGGTGATGGAC
>JAVVFK010000470.1:0-556 GCA_032251015.1 Elusimicrobiales bacterium | reverse complement strand
AAATAAACTTCCACGGGCTTACGCCCGTGGTATTCCCCGCATTCCCAATTCAAGCTGCGCTTGCCCGCTGTCCTCTTGACCTTGTCTCTCTATATATTTCCTGATGACTTCTTCGTCAATGCCGACTGTAGATACAAAATATCCATCCGACCAAATACCGTCGTCACCCCAATATACCTTCTTCAAAAACACGAACTTTGATTTCAGCTCACGCGCCGTGTTCGCCTTTATTATCCCGACCACTTTGCCAACGGCTATTTTCGGTGGTATACTCACGAGAAAATGCACATGATTCTCGTCGCAATTCACCTCGCTGATCGCTATGTCGGGATAATGGTCCTCAACCCGTTCCAACAGTTCCTTAAGGTATCCCATCACCCCGGGCACAAATATCTTACGACGGTATTTGGCGACCAGCACTAAATGATATTGGGCATAATACACGCAATGTCCTTGTTTGCGGTATTTCATAATATTTCAGTATATCAAAGAGCGAGGACAGCGGATGCTATCCATCTACCGGCTTACGCCCGTAGAATTCCGGCGGTATATTAAA
>JAVVFK010000046.1:0-12854 GCA_032251015.1 Elusimicrobiales bacterium | reverse complement strand
CTGAAGGCGGGATGAGCCTTGCGCATCGCGATCACGTCGCGGTAGAAGCGGAACACGCCGTGGTGCTTCTTCTTGGCCGTCCAGTCCAGCCGGTTTATCTCGTCGGGCAGGTTGTAGGAATTATGCTCGCCTTTCTTGGTGCGCAGGAACTCCTCGCCGGCGTGCAGGAACGGTATGCCCTGGGAGGTGAACACCACGGCCTGGGCGAGCTTATCCATGCGGACCTTCTCGTCGGCGGAAGCGTTTTCGGCGGATATGTCGATCCGGTCCCAGAGGGTGTGATTATCGTGGCAACTGACGTAGTTGAGCGTCTCCAGCGGGCCGTCCGTGAAGTCGTCGATCGCGCCTTTTATGCCGCTCATGACCTTATCGCGGTAATTGCCGGCCTGCACGTAACCCAGGTCTGAGACCTCGAAGACGCTGCCTTTGAGCGCGTCGCGCAGGTCGTCGTTGAAGACGGAATAACCCTTGCCGCGCTGGCTCCCTTTCTTCACGCCGTCCACGGGACTGTCGCCCGCCTTCCACGGCTCGCCGTAGACAAGTATCGAAGGCTTGAGTTCCTTGAGCTCGGCCGCGATAAGTTCCGCCGTCTCAAGGTCGATGAGGCCCATAAGGTCAAAGCGGAAGCCGTCCACTCCGTACTCGGTCACCCAGCGCTTGAGGCTGTCCAGGATGAACCGGCGGCCCATCGGCGATTCGCTGCGGAACTCGTTTCCGCAGCCCGAACCGTTATAGAAAGTCCCGTCGTCCCTCATCCGGTAGAAATAATCCCCGGCCAGGCCCGCGAAGTTGAACTTCTTCCCCCCGGTCTCGGCCGTATGGTTATAGACGACGTCCATTATAACCTTCATCCCCTTGGCGTGGATGGCGTCTATCATGGTCTTCGCCTCGCGGCGGCGCGAATCGTCGTCCGTGCGGGTGGCGTACCAGCCTTCGGGCGAGTTGAAATTGACCGGCATATAGCCCCAGTCGTAGCGGCCGGTCCGCTCCTGGTTCTCGAAATCCTGGAACGGCAGGATATGCACCGCGTTCACGCCCAGCTCCTCCAGGTGGTCCAGCGCGGTCTTAAGGTCGGGGTACGACGGGTGGCGCGTGCCGGTCTCGGCGAAGCCGAGGTATTTGCCCTTCGCTTTCACGCCCGAGAATTCGTCTATGGTGAGGTCCCGGATATGCACCTCGTAGAGGACCGTGTCCTCTTTGGGGAACGACGGCCCTTCAGTGGGCCGCGGCAGCGGGCCGTGCAGCAGGGCGCGCCCGTCGTGCGCGGTGACGCTGCCGGCGTACGGGTCGAGTACTTCCGCATATCCCCCGTCCCGGCTCACGCCTAACTTATAGTACTTCCCGGAAAAGTCTTCGCCGGAAAGACCTTCCCACACGCCCCCCCCTTTATAGACAAGCCCGACCTCCGCCTGGTGCCCGCCGCGCGGGCCGCGGTATATAAGGGCGGTCACACGCTCCGCCCCGGGAGCAAAAACTGAGAACCGCGAGCCTTGCGGGGATGTCTCGGCACCGAGAAAACCTTGGTGGATGAAAGGCGGGTAGTCCAGCGCCGCTCCGGGGGCGACCGGACGCGAGCCTATCTCCCCGCTTAACACGAAATCTCCCGAGACCCACGCTTCCGGAGCGACATAAAAACGCGGACCGAAATCCAGCTTTGCGTATCTCGAGTAACCGGTGGACTTCACCACGTCCATAGGCCTGAATCCGGCGCCCCTCTTATGCAGCATGAAATCCTGGGCGAGGACAAAGGCACGGTCAACGGGCGTATTGAACGCGACCGTCATGAATGAGCCGCCATCGTATCGGGCGTGGACGAAAGCCGTGGTCTGCGGCGGCAGTTCTTCGAAAACCTCCGGCACTCCCTGCCGGATAAAGATATCGGCGTCCTCCCCGGCGACGATGAAGCGGTCGGGACCGTCCTTGTCCTCCCATTCCCCCTTGCGGGGCAGTAGGCCGGTCTTTTTCCCCGCCAGCCCGGCGGCTGAGAGGTCCAGCTCGAAGACGACGCCGTAGGCGTCCCGGCCCGAAGGTTCGACCGCGAAGCCGGGACGTCCGTCCTGCGCGTCCCATACCCATAGCTGCCAGCCGTCGTAGTCCGACGAGAGCCTGGAATAATGCACCGCCGTCTTTTCCTGAGCGTGAACGTTGAACGCCATGGCCATGACCCCCGCGAAAATTAACCCCGGTATTTTATTCATAGCGAAATTGTAAAATATATGTATATGCTCCTCAAAGTCCTTTGCTTCCTCGCGCTCTCGGTCCCCGCCGCATCAGCGGGGGACACCATGCCGCATGGTGTCCCCGTACCGTCCGACGGGCTTCAGGCGCCCACCACCGCCCATTACGCGGAACTGCTCGCCGCGCCCAGCCATATACGCGGGATACACCTCACCTCCTGGGGCGCGGGGTCCAGGAAGCTGCGCCGCGCGGCCATTGCAAAGATAAAGAATTCCGTCATAAACGCGGTGGCCGTGGCGGTGAAGGAGACCGACGGCAAGGTCTATATCCCGGGCGTGCCGCTGGCCGGCAAATACGGCACCTACGTGGGGGCCATCCCGCGGCCGGAAGAGATGCTGGCCGACTTCAAGGCCGAAGGCATATACACCATAGCAAGGGTGGTCGCCTTCCACGACCGCCTGCTGCCGGAGTCCCGCCCCGACCTGGCCGTTAAGACGCCCGAAGGCGAGCCCTGGCGGGCCAATAACGGCGCCACCTGGGTGGACCCTTATAACAGGGAGGTCTGGGCTTACGTCGTGGACGTCGCCCGGCGGGCGGCGGAACTGGGCTTCGACGAAGTGCAGTTCGATTATATCCGCTACCCGACGGAAGGCGACACCTCGCTCTGCCGCTATTCCCGCCCCCACGACAGCCGCTCCGGCGTGGCCAACCTGGCCGCCTTCCTCTCCTACGCCAGGAAGAAACTCCCGGAAGGAGTTAAGATCTCCGCGGCCATCTTCGGCCTTACCACCTCGTCAAAAGGGGACATGGGCATAGGGCAGAACATACATTCGCTGGCCGAGAACACGGATTATATCTACCCGATGATGTACCCGTCGCATTACAACCGCGGCGAATACAGGATAGAGAATCCCGACGCGGAACCGTTCAAGGTGATAGACAGGGGACTCGAGGACGCGCGGAGGAGGCTGGGGTTCGACTACGACAAGGTGAGACCTTACCTGCAGGATTTCTCGCTGCGCCACGAATACGGGCCCCACGAGGTCCGCGCGCAGCTTATCGCCGCGCGCCGCAACTATGTCGGCAGCTGGATACTCTGGAATCCCTCCAACCGCTACACCTGGGCCGCGCTCACCCCCCGCTCGTACAGGGCTTTCGTGGACACGGAACACGAGGCCGAAGCCGTCCCCGCGGAAGAGAAAGCCGGGGATTAACTCACTTCTTCTGTTCCCCCACCATCGACAGGAATTTCTTTTCCACGCCGAATACCTGCGAGACCAGGTGACCCACCTCGGTCAGCCCCGGTGAACCGCCGGTCTTAAGCCCCAGCCCTTTAGGGAAACCCGCGCGCGCGGCCAGCAGCGGCAGCGGCTCGTTGGAATGATAGCCGTAATCGGCGCGGTGCTCCATGCCGTGGTCGGCGGTGATGAGCAGCAGATCGCCCTTGTCGAGGCGCTTCTCGAGCAGAGGAAGCGTCCGGTCGAACTCCTCCACGCATTTGACCGCGCCGGCCACGTCGCGGGTGTGGCCGTATACGCTGTCGGTATCCACCAGGTTGGCGAAGACGAAAGTGCCCTTCGGCCGGTACACCGACTTCGCCGCGTCCAGCGCGTTCACCGTCCCCTGCACCGAATAAAGATTGGTGTCCTTCTTCTTCGGATGGACGAAGCGCAGGCCCAGCTTCGGGTCCAGGAAAGCGGCCCGGTTGAGCTTGATCTTCTCGTCATAGGCCACGTTCACCAGGTCGCTGGTCTTGCCCACGGCGCAGGTCCAGACGTCGTTCTCCCGCAGGAGTTCCACCAGCGTTCCGCGGCCGATCGGCAGCACCGCGTCGTGACGGTTGGAAGTGCGGATTATCTCGCCCCCGGCCCCGCGCACGTAGCTGCGCGCTATGGCGCGGGTTATCGGCACGCCCATCTCCATCGCCAGGGCGAAGGCGGTGTCGGCTATCTTATGCTGCTCGGCGACCGGTATGACCGCCTCGTTCATCGCCAGCTGTATCAGCGGATCGCATTTGCTGGCGTAGGCTATCGGCATACCCGTGCGCTCGTGTTTGCCGGCGTTGAGCTCGATAGCCTCCATGCCGCCCGCCATCTTATTGTAGAAGGTCTTGCGGCCTATGCGGCGTTCGAGTTCCGCCAGGTAATCCGCGGCGAAGCCGTCCTCGAAGAGGTCGTAGGTCCTGTCGTCGAGCACGCCCACCATCTCGCGGTGGCCGACCAGGCTGTCGGCGGTGGCCGAGACCTGCCTGACCCGGGCGGCGTAGGAACCCGGCGCCTTGCGGCCGGCCAGGCGCGCGCGCAGGCGGCCGGGCATTATGTCGGCCAGGCCCAGCCTGACAAGGTTGGGGAATTTAGGTTTTCCTTTGTAATTATCCAGGAGATATTCGAGGGTGGAGAGCCCGACCGCGTCGAGCACCACTACCAGGGCTACAAGGGATCGCTTTGCCATGTCTTCCTCCGGCGAAGTATGTCTCAGGTATAAAATTATAATATATATCCCGGAGGAACGATGAAACCAACCGCCGCCGCTTTGCTGCTGACCCTGGTCCTGCCGACGACAGGCCTCTGCTCCGGAACCGTAAGGCACGATATCTCGATGACGATATCCCCGGAGGACGCCTCTTTCTCCGCCGCGGATTCCGTCACGCTGCCCGCCGCGGCCGCCGGGTTCGAATTCTCTCTTCACGCCGGCCTTTCCCCGGTCTCGCCCGACGGCTACGAACTGGAGAGGATCACCTCCTCGCCCGTACCGGCAGGCGGCGCCATAAACGGCGGGACCGGCGGAGCCCCCATGGAGCGTTTCCGCGTATCCCTCCCCCCCGGCGTCTCGTCGTTCCGCCTGTCCTACGGCGGCCGCATAAGCCACGGCCTGCGCGAACAGGCGCAGGAATACGCCCGCTCTTTCTCGGAGACGGCGGGAATAATATCCTCGTCCGGCTGTTATCTTTCCGGAGCCTCCGGGTTCTACCCGCGCTCCGCCGGAGAAACCGTATCCTATTCGCTGGAAGTCTCGCTCCCGGCTGGCTGGCTGTCCGTCGCGGGCGGCGCCCGGACGGCTCACAGGACCGGCGGCGGGAGGACGATGTCGGTCTGGACCGAGCGGAACCCTCAGGACGACATAAACCTTGTCTGCGGCCGCTTCACCGAATATTCGATGAAGAAGGACGGCGTGACCTGGCAGGCCTTCCTGCGCGAGCTGGACCCGGGGCTGGCGCGCAAGTACATGGAGACCGCCGCGTCCTATTCCGCCATGTATTCGGAAATGATAGGCCCCTATCCCTACGCCAAGTTCGCGCTCGTCGAGAATTTCTGGGAGACCGGCTACGGCATGCCTTCTTTCACCCTTCTCGGCCCAAGGGTGATACGCCTGCCTTTCATACTCAATTCCTCTTATCCGCACGAAGTTCTCCACAACTGGTGGGGCAACGGCGTTTTCGTCGACTATGACAAGGGCAACTGGTGCGAGGGACTTACCGCCTACCTCGCCGACCATCTCATAGCCGAACGCAACGGCCGCGGGACTGAGTACCGCAGGACCGCCCTTAAGAAATACGCCGATTACGTCAAAGACGGGACGGATTTCCCGCTGACCGGTTTCCGCTCGCGCCACTCCTCCGCCTCCGAGGCGGTCGGCTACGGCAAAGCGATGATGATCTACCACATGCTGCGGCTGAAACTGGGCGACGGGGGTTTCCTGGCGGGCCTGCGCGAATTCTACGCCGCCAACAAGTTCCGCGCGGCCTCTTTCGCCGACCTGCGCGCGGCGTTCGAGAAAACTTCGGGCCGCGACCTGTCCCTCTTTTTCTCCCAATGGACGCGGCGCGCCGGCGCGCCTGAGATCGGACTGGAGAAGGCCTCGGCACGCCGCAAGGGCAAGGCCTGGAGCCTGGGTCTCCGGCTGGCCCAGGCTCAGCCCGGCGAGGCTTACGCGCTGGATATCCCCGTGCGGGTTACGCTCGCGGACGGAACGGCGTCCGCAAAGACGGTCCGCCTCGATTCGTCTTCCGCCTCCTTCTCTTTCTCCTTCCCGTCGGAACCCCTGGCGGTCGAGGTCGATCCGGAATTCGACGTCTTCCGCAAGGTCTCTCCCGAGGAGACCCCGGCCTCGCTGTCGCGGATACTTGGAGCGTCTAAGCCCCTCATACTGCTGCCGCCCGACGGCGAAAGATGGAGAGAACTGACCGCGCGTTGGGACAGGGACCCGTCAAACCGCCCTGTCATAAGGCAATGGCTCCCGGGCGACCCCGGGGGCTCCCCCGCTTGGCTGCTGGCCTCGTCCGATAAAGAGGGCCCGGCGGCCGGATTCCTTTCCTCGCTCGCGCCTTACGGCCTCGGCGGGGCCGGGGACACGCTGAAACTGGGCGGCGATGAATTCCCGCTGGACTCCCACACCTTCGTCTTTGCCGGCGCCGGCGCGGGCCCTTCGGCGCTGATACTCTCGCGCGCCGGAGAGCATCTCTCCCGACTGGCCGCCAAACTGCCGCATTACGGCAAGTATTCCTGGCTGGTATTCGACCGGGAGATGAACGCCGTGAAGACCGGGACCTGGCGGCCGGCGGGCTCTCCGCTGGTCAGGGTCCTTAAAAAAGGAACCGAACCAGCATCGGCGGGGGACACCATTCGGCATGGTGTCCCCGTTCCATCCGCCCCACTCGGAGAACCGGCCCCTCTCTTCAGCCCGTCCGGCATGCAAAAGACCGCGGAGGCCCTGGCGGGACTGGAAGGCGGCCGGGGGCCGGGTTCGCCCGGGCTCGCGGAAGCCCGCGGTCTTATAGCATCGGCATTTCAGGAAGCCGGCCTGACCCCTTTTATGGACGGGGATTTCCGGCTGAAGGGCGAAGCGGGAGACCGCCGCCTGATGAATATCGCCGGCCGCGTCCGCGGCGCCTCTCTCCCCGGCGAGTTCATCCTTATCTCCGCGCACTACGACCATCTCTCCCCCGACGGGGACACCATGCCGCATGGTGCCCCCGCACGCACTTACCCCGGCGCCAATGACAACGCCTCCGGCCTGGCTATGATGCTGGAACTGGCCCGCCATTACGCCGCCGTTCCCCCGGAGAGAAGCGTCATTTTCGCCGCTTTCGACGGAGAAGAGGACGGGCGGCTGGGATCAAAAGCTTTCGTAAAGGCGCTTGGAGAAGAGCGCCTGGCTAAGATGAACGCGGTCGTGAACCTGGACACCATCGGCAAGATGACCAGCGCGGGCCCTTTTATTCTCGGCGCTTCCTCGTCGGACAAGTGGCCGCATATCCTGCGCGGCGCGTCCTTCGTGACCGGCCTGCCCCACCGCGTAGTGAAAGAGGACCTGGATTCCAGCGACCAGGTCTCGTTCATAGAGGCCGGGGTGCCGGCCATACAGGTTTTCAGCGGGCCGGACCACGATTACCACAAGCCGACCGACACGGCGGATAAGCTCGACTACAAGGCCATGGCCCGCGCGGCCGGACTGGTCCGCGAGGTAACGGACTACCTTGCGGGTACCGCGCCGTTCATAACCCGTCCGTCGGGAGCGCCGGCCGCATCGGCGGGGGACACCATGCGGCATGGTGTCCCAGTACCACCCGCGCCGGCAGGGACGCGCAAAGTCTCGACGGGTCTGGTCCCCGATTTCGCCTACCGGGGCGAGGGCGTGCGCGCCGCCGATATCACCCCGGGCTCGCCGCTGGCCGCCGCCGGGGTAAAACCCGGGGCGGTCGTAAAAGCCGTCGGCGGAAAACCGGTCGGCGGCCTGCGCGAATACTCCCGGGCCATCTCGGATTTCAGGCCCGGCGACACGGCCGTCTTCACGATACAGGCCGGGGACGGACCGCGCGAAATCGAAATTAAGTTCTCGGAGAGGTGAACATGAAAATCCTTATGATGGCGGCCCTGCTGGCCGCGCCCGCCTCGGCGGAGCCGGAGAACTTCGGCGTCTTCGCCCCCTCGCGGCTGGAGACCGTGCTCGGCCAGGACGGGGTAACGCCTATACCTGTCACGACGCCCGATGGGCGAAGGTTCCTCTTCTGGACCTTCGGCGACACCATACTGGGCGACTGGAAGGGCCCCGTGGTCACCACGGCCACGGTGAACTTCAGCGACGCAGCCGACATGAAGGCCATGCCGCCCAATACCGCGGCCTGGACCGTAGTCCCCTCCTCCGCGGCCTCCCTGGCAGCCCTGGAATTCAATTTCTTCATGAAAGACGGCAAAGTTTCGCAGCCCATCCCCTACCTCGACGGGGAGGATCCTTTCGTCAAACGCCTGTGGGCCGCCGGCGGCGCGCAGGTAAAGAAAGACCTCTACGTCTATTTCATGGACATAGATCTCGAACGGGAGAAGGGGCCCATGGCGTTCCGCCCGCTGGGCACCGGCCTGGCGAAAACGCGCATAGGAAAGGACTTCCCCCCGGACGATATCGTTTTCGAGCGGGTGAAAGGCTTCAGCCTGCCCGGCTTCATCGCCGGCGACGGGGTCGTGGACCGCGGAAGATATCTTTACCTGGCCGCGCGCGCCGCCAGGGCCGGCGACGCCAACTTCGACGCGCTCTGCTTCCTGCGAGTCAAAAAGAGCCGTATAGAGAAAGCGTCGGCCTACCAGCGGCTCCTACCGTCGGGAAAATGGGGCGAAGGGGAACCGGCGCTGTTCTTCGACGATATGGGAGGAGAGGTTTCGCTGACCTGGGACCCGGCGCGCGAGGAATATACCGTGTTTTACATGAGCTCGCGCGAACAGGCCGTGAAAATGATGACCTTCGCGGATTTCGCGCGTCTGCCCCGGGGCGCGGCGGCCAAAACCGTATATATCCCCCCGGCCAAGCCCGGGCATCTCTTCTATTCGGCCAAAGAGATATGGCGGGACGAAGAAAGGGTCCATGTCGTATACATGGACCCTTCCGTCTACCAGCCCGTGCTGGTCTCCTTCGGCAGGGACTATCTCTATCCCTGACCGGCGCCGTTATTTCTCGAAATACACCAGGTCTATCAGGAACAGGGCGCCCAGGAGCAGTCCCTTGCGTTCCACGGGATCCTCCGACGGGAATTCCACGCTGAAGTTATCCGCGTCCGTGAACACTTCCTTGCCCAGGCCGCTCCAGTTCTTGGTTATTTTCCCGGCCTCGAGGCCGGACCGCGAGATAGTGAACGTCCAGGGATGCAGCAGCGGCGCGCGTATGGAGTACAGTTCCATCCCTTGCGCGTCGAAGACCCTGAACTTCTTCTCAAGCAGCGAGAATTCGCGCACCACGCGCCCGAGCGCCGCGCCTTCCGCGGTCAGCACCGAGATCTCGTGGAAATAGAACCGGAAGGGCTTCTCGGCCCTCAGGACGGCACGCCCCTCCGGTGAGAGAATATGCATGCTGAACGGCCTCATCACCTTAAGGAACAGCCGGGCCAGCAGCGAACTTTCCTCCGCCGCCAGGTAGACCTCCCGGCCGGAGCTATCGGATACCGCGTACCTGTTGCGGCTCTCGAAGCCGGTCAGTATCTCTCCCCATTCCTTCTTCTGCCTGACGGAGAGAGTCTCCGCCGTCCTGAGGTTTTCCATTTATGACTCCTTGAATTACCCGGCCCGCGCCGGGCGCGTCAGGGCTTATCCACTTTGCAGGTGTTGATCCCGAGCAGTTTATAAAGCCCGCACCAGCCGACCAGCCCGGTCAGCAGCGCCGCCGCTCCCGCCGCGACCACGATGATCTGCGGCAGGCTTCCGCCGGCCATACCCGCCAGGCCGAAGCCCAGCAGCGCCAGTCCGGCGATTATCCTTATGACCCTGTCCGTTCCGCCTACGTTCTTCGTTATCATTTCCCCTCCCCCGCCGCGTCGGTGTCGATCACGGCCTTAAGCAGCATTGATTCGGGCTGCGCGCCCACCAGCCCTGTTTTATCATTTATCACTATCCTGGGAACACCCTGCACCTCGTATTTCGCCGCCAACTCCCTGAACTCCTCCACTTCTATCATCTCCGCAGTAACATTGGGCGAGGCGATGGCGAACTTATGGGCCAGCATCACGGCCGAAGGACAGTAGGGACAGCCGGGCGTGACGAACACCTTTATGTTGACGGGACCTTTGAGGCCCCCGAGCGCGGAGACGGTCTCCGGCTGAAGGTCCGCCTTGCCGGCGGAGGCGGCCTGTATGGCCTCTATAAGCGAGACGAACTCGTAACCCGCCGGCACGCCGTTGAAGCGAACCCTGCGGCCCGAGGCCGGGGTCTCCACGAATATCGACGGGGTCAGCGCGGCGCCGTACTCGGCGGCCTTCGCCTCGTCGGTCACGCGGTTGTATATCTCCAGGTTTATCTTATCGGAAAGCGCGGCGGTCTCCCGCAGCAGGTCCTCCGCCGGGCCGCAGGTTTGACAGAGAAGATTCTCCTTGAAAAGGACGAGTTTGACCGGACCGGAGAGCCCGGCGAAAGCTTTTTTAAGTTCTTCGGCCGTAGCCGCGTCGATTATCATATGGCACCTCCATACTTCCTCTATTGGATGCCTTACGCGGTGAAAAGTTTCAGAGGACCGTCACAGGCAGTCCAGGACGCCGGTGAAGTCCGGGGTAGGCTCCGCTTCCACGCTTATCTTCTTTCCCGAGGGCGAAACGAAGCCGAGTTTCCAGGAGTGAAGCATGAGCCGGGGATACTTCTCCTGCAGCGGCTTCTCGCCGTAGAGCGGGTCGCCGACGAGCGGGTGGCCTATGTAGTAGAAATGGACGCGTATCTGGTGGCGGCGGCCGGTCTTAAGGTCCACCTCCAGCAGCGTGGCGGTCTTGAGGCGGCCGATGACCCTGTAGCAGGTCAGCGAGGGCTTGCCGTGGAACCCGACGCCCATGCGGCCGGAGCCGTACTCCTGCACCGGCTTGTCTATCTCCCCCTCGTCATCCTCCATTCTGCCGTGCGCGGCGGCCAGGTAAAGTTTGGATACCTCGCGCCGCTCGAATTGCCCGCACAGCGAGGCGTGCGCCTTGCGGCTGCGCGCGAAGACCGCCGCGCCGCTGACCTCCCGGTCCAGGCGGTGCACGGTGAACACCTCGCCGTGCTCGTCGCGCAGCAGCTCGAGCAGGCTGCGGCTCCCCGCCAGGGGGCCCCGGGCCGGTATGGTCAGCATGCCGGCCGGCTTGCACGCTATTATAAGATCGTCGTCGAGATAGAGGACTTCGGGAAGCGTCATCGGGCCTCCTTCCCCGCGTGTTCGCGCATATAGAAATAACCCGCCAGGGCCGAGGTCACGCCGCCCAGCGACAGGAACAGCATCGCCAGGAAGATGGCCACGGCCAGCCCCGAGGCGTCGGAAACTATACCGATTATCGTGGGCGAGACGGCGTCGCCGAACGCGTGCAGTATGAAGATGGCCACCGCGAAGGCCATCGAGCGTATCTTGAGCGGCGTCACCTCCACGATAGCGGCGTGGTAGGGGCCCGAGTGCATGAAGATCAGCGTCTCGGCCATGAAGATCATCGCTATGGCCGTGCTGAAATTCTCCGTCAGCACCGCCGCCAGCCCGAACGGGATGCTGCCGAAGAAGGTCAGGTAGCCGACTATGAAATAACCGCGCGGCGTGCGCTTCTTGAGCCAGTCGGCCAGCAGGCCGCCCGCCGTGTTGCCTATGATGCCGGCGCACACCGTCACCGCGCCGAAGACGAATCCGGCCCTGGCCACGTTGAGGCCGTAGGTCCGCACGAAGTAGCTGGGCATCCAGGCGGCCAGTCCGCCTACGGAGAAGGTCGCTATCGCCATCGAGAAGGCGATAAGCAGGAAGGTCTTGTTGCGCAGCAGCTCGCGGTAATCGGCCAGCCCTACCGCGCCGTTATCCGTCTTCTGCGGGTTCTCGCGCAGGAAAAGCGCGGCCGTGCCGAGCAGGGCGCCCGGGATAGCGACTATGAAGAAGGCGTTGCGCCAGCCGAAATGATGGCCCAGCCAGCCGCCCAGCAGGTAGCCGATGGCGGAGCCCACCGGGATGGCCAGCGAGTAAAAAGCCATCACCCTGGCCCGGCTGCCCGGCGGGAACCATTCGGCGAGGTACGACGGGGAGACCGTGCCGTAACCGGCCTCGCCTATCCCCACCAGCGAACGGGAGAGTATCAGCTGCGGATAGGACTTTATAAGCCCGGAGAAGAAAGTGGCCGCGCTCCAGAAGATGGCGCTGGCGCCGATGACCAGCGGCCGGCGCACCCTGTCGCCGAACCAGCCGGCCAGGGGAGCGAAGAGGGTGTAGACTATCATGAAAGAGGAGGCGAGAAAGCCCAGCTCGGTGTCGGTGAGCCGCAGGTCCTCTTTTATCAGCGGGAAAACGGCGTAAAGTATCTGCCTGTCGATGTAGTTGAACAGGCTGATGGCGAATATCAGCAGCAACACCCGGCGAGAGTAATTCATCACCTAATAATACTAATTTTGGTAATATGTTCATGTAGTTCTCTTGGTACCGGAGGCATAATCTATCTCCTCAATTACTCAGTTAGTTACGGATTAACCCTGTGTCGAACCAGGCGAAGCCAGGATCTTCACAAGATCACCAGCGACGGCATCCTCAAGCGCGAAACCAACGACTCCCGCATTTGCTCCTACTGCGGGTGCTGCTGCCACCGCGAGACCCGAGGCATCGCTCGTTACGGGATCGCCGGCGCTGATCGCCCCGCCAGCAATGACCTTCGTCTTACCGGCAAGAATAATCGTACCGTTAACGCCTGCTGCGTTCGGTGTATCGACGAG
>JAVVFK010000469.1:0-566 GCA_032251015.1 Elusimicrobiales bacterium | reverse complement strand
CCTGTTTGGTTCCGGCTCGGCCGGCTAAGTTCGTAGGGTGCGTTGCGCCTCACCAACGCACCAAAGCCTCCGCTGGCTTCAGCCGTTGCGGTGCGTCGATGGGGCGTGACGCACCCAACGAACCGAGATCATGAATCAAGGTGTTTGCGTTGCAGGGCCGGGGGCCTCCCCGGAGGCGGCGCAGGCGGCTCTTGCAGTGCCCAATCGGATAGGCGATAGCCTTTCCCCTCCCGCGCTTCAATGCCACGGGCATCCGGAAACCAAAGGGTTCCTGCGCCGCCGGAGGGGAGGCCCCCGGCCCGCTCACGCCTCGACGATCTGAGGTAAAACCCTCGTTGGCAGAATCCTCAGTAGAACAAGTTGCCGAAACTGGCGTTGACCAGGCCTTGCAGCCGCCCGGTGGCTTCCAGGGCGTGGCGCAACAGGTAGCGTTCCTGGATGGGCAGGGACTGGGGATCGACGTAGTTGTCCATGGCCTCACCGGCCTGAAAGCGCCGCGCTTGGGCGTTGAGCAGGAAGTGGAACAGGCTCTTGTAGGCCGTCTGGATGAACTCCACTTCCTCTCG
>JAVVFK010000468.1:0-573 GCA_032251015.1 Elusimicrobiales bacterium | reverse complement strand
CGAGCAGCTTCTTCATTGAGGATGTCTCGTTCGGCGGCGACTTCGGCCTGTATGAGAACAACATTTCGGCCACTGCTGCCCTCGGCCTGCTGGCCGTGGCCGCCGAGATGGTCGGTACGGTGGATGAGCAGAGCGGCAAGTTCTTCGGCGCCGGTGTCAATTTCGAACTGAGAAACCCCGACGACGCCGGCAGCCGGCTGACCTTCGATGAAATCATCGCCCTGCTCAATGCCAAGAAGTTTTTGTATGCCGACGGCGGCTTCATCGACGGCTCCGTGGAAGGCGGTCTCGGCCTGAGCTTGGCCCTGCGGCCGGATGGCGCCCTTGGCGGCCTGCCCCTGAGCGAAAGCTTGGGCGCCATCACCATCACCGCCGGCAGTGACATCTACAACTGGCTGCTCGGCATGCCGACCCCCGAGATCGTCTTCGACGGCGGCGCCTGGCAGGATGTCCTCGCGTCCCTGCAAAACTTGAGTTTCGACGACATCATCGCCATTTTGCGCCAGGTGGTCGGTGTACTGCAAAACCTCGAGGGGACCGCCGAGGTGTTCGACTTCAAGATCCCGGTCATCG
>JAVVFK010000467.1:0-579 GCA_032251015.1 Elusimicrobiales bacterium | reverse complement strand
GGGCATCCTCGATCGTCACCGCGCCGCTCACCGCGAAGCCGAAGTACTGCCGGGCCATGCGGATGATCTCCGGGTCGATATCGACCACGTCGGTGCGCACTCCCTGCTCCTCGTACCAGAGCGGCACGCTGCCGCCGCCGGCGCCGATCACCAGACAGTCACGGCCACCGGGAGCGATCGCCGTCGGCAGGATACCGAGCAGGTCGTAATAGGCGTAGACCGACTGGCCGCTGTTCAGGTCGATACCGCTCTGCACCGCGCCGTCGAGAACCATTTCGCGCTGGCGGCGCAGCCCGTAGCTGTAGTCGACAATCTTGATGTTGCCGTAACGCGACTCCACCTGGTCGATCACCGTCGCCACCGTCCCCGACGGCAGGACCACGCTGGTCGGTCGAGCGCTCTGCAACAGCAGGGCCGCCAGCGGGACCAGCAGCAGGGCGGCGCAGACGAACCGGCGCCGAAAACCGATGAAATAGACCAGGGCGAGGCCGATCAGCAGCGCGCCGACCAGGAAGAAGACCTGGTTGACGCCGAGATAGATAATCAGCAGAAAACCGGTCGCCAGAGTGCCGAGGACGC
>JAVVFK010000466.1:0-586 GCA_032251015.1 Elusimicrobiales bacterium | reverse complement strand
CCACCGCGTTTCCTCCGACGGCGTAGGCACGACTGCACCCAGCATCCACGCATTTCCCCCTCTCCACTCCGGCCATCTGCCTCCGAGCCCCATTAACCGGCCTCCCCGCCCCCTTACCCGACCCTCGCGCCGCCGCCTCTGCCCCCGCTCGCCGACCTACAAAAGACTTTGACGTGGCCCTGGCTGCGGGGCCGTTCGTTGCGAATCGGCTCGTGGTGTGTACGGATGCTCTTTCTCCGTTGTCCCATTCCCCGAGTAACTCCTCGTACGTCGATGCACAAGTTCGTGTGACGAACGTCGCTTTTGGGGGTCACGTTGCCTGAGGCCGGGTCGCATCAGGTCTCCCTGTGCTCGGGCCGGGGGCCTCCATGGAGGCGGCGCAGGCGGCTGTTGCAGTGCCCCCTCGGATACGCGGCAGCCTTCCCCTCGCACGCTGGAATGTCACGGGCGGCTTCAAGCCAAAGGGTTCCTGCGCCGCCGGAGGGGAGGCCCCCGGCCCGAGCACATCCACTCACGCCTCGGCGGCCCGCGGCGCAGCCTCGTTCGCACGACAACGACACCGGTCGCGAACCTTCTCTCACGATGT
>JAVVFK010000465.1:0-588 GCA_032251015.1 Elusimicrobiales bacterium | reverse complement strand
ACGGCTGCACACGCCCACTCGCAACTCGCTGGTGCCGGTAGTGGAGACCGCGCGGTACGGGTAGCCAAGGCCCTCTAGCAGGGGATCCAAGAGGGCCGGTTGCAGGCACTCCTGAAACGCCACCGCGTCGGCGTTCAGCTCGCGCAGCACGTCGCGCAGGGCGTCCAGGTGCCGGGGCAGCCGGGCCCGCGCCTGGGGAGTGTCTTCTCCTTCCCGCAGGCCCAGGTTCTCTAGGTTGAAGGTGGCGAGCCGCAGGTCCATGGTGAGTCCTAACGAGGCTTTTGCCGTGAGACCGCCGAGGCGCGAGCGGGCCGGGGGCCTCCCTTCCGGCGGCGCAGGAACCCTCTGTTTGCAGATGACCCGTAGCGTGCGGAGCGGGTGACGAAACGGTATCCCGTTCCGACGCAGCAGCGCGAAAGCCGCCTGCGCCGCCTCCGGGGGAGCCCCCGCGACCCGCCCTCCGACAACGTGACCCCGAAGCGCGACGCTTGTCACACGAACTTGTGCATCGTCGTACTAGTCAGGCCCCGCCCGGCTTCCCAACACCACCACCTGCACCTGGCGGGTGCGGGGCCCGTCGAACTCGGC
>JAVVFK010000464.1:0-592 GCA_032251015.1 Elusimicrobiales bacterium | reverse complement strand
CTGGTGGAGCAGTTGCCCGAGCCGATCCAAGAACTGGTGCGCCGCGGTCGGCTGCTGCCCCACGCTGCCATGAAGGCGCTGGTGCCGTTGGCGCGCGCCAACCCTGCCGATGCGCTGCGCCTGGCCACCCGGGCCGGGGCGCTCCCTGAGCGGCTCTCCGCCCGCCAGTGGGAAGCTCTCTACGCTGCCTATCGCTCGGCCACCCCCGAGATTCGGGAGCGCCTCATGGACCACCCCGATCTGTTTGCCCGGGTCGTTGCGGAGCGTGCGCGCCCGGATGCGGCAGAGGTCACCAAGCCACCCGCGGAACGCTTGCTCGCGGACCTCACGGCCCTCTCGGCGCTGGCCCGTCGCGCCCGCCGCCGCTTGGGCACTCTACCCATCGAGCTCTTTGCGCAGGGCTTGGCCGCCTCGATCGAGGCGACCTGGGCTGGCGCTCGGGCCGACGTCGACGCCCTCCACCGCCAACTGATGGAGCACTGCCATGATCGACCTCGACACCCGCACCGCGATCCTGCGCCTACGCCACGAGGGCCACGGGATCAAGCCCATCGCCCGAGCTCTGGCCATCTCCAAGAACACGGTCAAGCGG
>JAVVFK010000463.1:0-593 GCA_032251015.1 Elusimicrobiales bacterium | reverse complement strand
AGCAACAGGGCGCTGGCAACCCCCAGCAGCGTGCCGATGAACAGTGCCGGCAGTGCTGCCACCCGTTTGACGATCAGGAAGATGACAATAGCCGGAATCAGCAGCAGCAAGGGTGAGATATTGAAGCGTTGCTGCAGCAATACCTGCATGTCTGCAGTGGTCGAGCTTTCGCCAGATCCGCTGATGAAAAAGCCAAGAATCAGGTACAGGGTCAGGGTCAGCAGAATGGAAGGCAGTACGGTCAGGCTGAGATAACGGATATGGGTAAAGAGCTCTACGCCACTGACCCCGGAAGCCAAATTGGTGGTATCCGAAAGCGGCGACATCTTGTCGCCAAAATAGGCGCCGGAGATGATGGCACCGGCAACCAGGCCGGGATTGAAGCCCAGGGCATAGCCGATGCTCATCAAGGCTACCCCCAGGGTTGCCGACGTGGACCAGGAGCTGCCGATGACAATGGCGACCAGACCTGTCACCAGACAGGCACTGACGATAAAGAAGGCCGGGTTGAAGATTTGCAGGCCGTAATAGATCATGGTGGGTACCACGCCGCCCAGCAACCAGCTGCCGGTCAGCACACCGACCATCAACAG
>JAVVFK010000462.1:0-600 GCA_032251015.1 Elusimicrobiales bacterium | reverse complement strand
CTCGCTGCCCGGTACACCGAAGGGGCCCGCACAACCGGTCCGGTTGAGGTGCAGGTGTTCCTTCGCAACGCGGAACCGGCCCTGGCCGACAAATATATTGAGACCGGCGGCCAGTACCTGCGTATGTACAGCGAGCTGCTGGGAGCGTACCCGTATCCCAAGTTCGCGTTGGTGGAGAATTTCTGGGAGACCGGCTACGGCATGCCGTCGTTTTCCCTGCTGGGGCCGCGGGTGATCCGTTTTCCGTTCATTCTCCACTCCTCCTACCCCCACGAGATCCTCCACAACTGGTGGGGCAACGGGGTGTACGTGGACTGGCAGAGTGGCAACTGGTGCGAAGGCCTCACCGCCTACCTGGCGGACCACCTGATCCAGGAGGGGAGGGGCCAGGGCGCCGAGCATCGCCAGACCACCCTGCAGAAGTACGCCGATTACGTGTCGGCGGAGGGAACCCGCGACTTCCCTCTGGTGGAGTTCACCTCCCGGCACAGCGCTGCCACCGAGGCGGTGGGCTACGGCAAGGCGCTGATGTTCTACCACATGCTGCGGAGAGAGCTGGGCGACCAGACCTTCATCGCCGGTTTGCGGCGGCTCTACGCC
>JAVVFK010000461.1:0-607 GCA_032251015.1 Elusimicrobiales bacterium | reverse complement strand
GCGCATCCTGGAGACAACCGAACCGGCGGGGAAATTCCGGACGATACTTCATGGTCTTGAACTGGCTTTCGGAGAACGGGTTGTCGTTGGAGACGTGCGGGCGGCTGTGGGTTTTGGTGACGCCCAGGTCGGCCAGCAACTGGGCGACGAGCTTGGACCTCATTGAGGAACCCCGATCGGCGTGGAGCGTCAGTTGGTCTTCGACGATATGCTGCTTTCGGCAACTCTCGGTGATCAGGCGTTTGGCCAGGGCGGCCGACTCGCGCTCGGCGATCATCCAGCCAACGACGTAGCGGCTGAAGATGTCCAGGATGACGTACAGATAGTAGTAGGTCCACTTGGCCGGTCCCTTGAGCTTCGTGATGTCCCAGGACCAGACCCGATTGGGTGACGTGGCCAACAGTTCGGGTTTCGTATAGACCGGATGCGAGGCCACGGCCCGGCGTTCCCGCACCTCGTCATTGGCCGCCAGCAGGCGATACATGGTCCGTATGGAGCAGAGATAGCGGCCCTCTTCCAGGAGCTTGGCATAGACCTGCGGCGGGGCCAGATCGACGAATCGCGGCTCGTGCAAGGTCGCCAGGACGGTTTGCCGTTCGGCCTGTGA
>JAVVFK010000460.1:0-608 GCA_032251015.1 Elusimicrobiales bacterium | reverse complement strand
GGGGGCCTCGAGGGCACGTTCCCCGGCGCGGTCCGGGCCGTGTTCCTGGCCGACGACCTGTCGCAGTCCGGGTTGACCGACGACACGATCTTCGTCGGCTCGAACAAGAACAACGACCTCGTCGCCGACTGGCGCTGGGGTTCGGGCAACAACCCGCCGAAGAACGACGTCTCCAATGCCTATGCCTACGCTGTCCTGAGCGACGAGAACGAGCTGATCATCTACGCCGGCATCGAACGGCTGGCCCCGAACGGCGCCAACCACCTCGACTTCGAGTTCAACCAGGCGACGATCAGCCTCGACAACGACCCGCCCTGCCCGACCAGCGAATGCGAGTTCATCGGCGAGAAGACCGACGGCGACCTGCTGGTCAACATGGACTTCGACCAGGGCGGCAACATCAGCTCGGTCGCGCTCCGGCAGTGGGACGCCGCCACGCAGCAGTTCGTGTTGCTGCTGGCGCAGACGCCGGCGCCGGGCGAAAGCGACGCCGAAGGCTGCAACGACCCCGTCGGACCCGTTCCGGGCGACGTGCTGTGCGCGTTCTCGAACAACGGCCCGATCGACGGCGGCAACTGGCCGAACTACCTGAGCCCCGGCGCCGCGCT
>JAVVFK010000045.1:6306-12959 GCA_032251015.1 Elusimicrobiales bacterium | reverse complement strand
GCGACAAGCCGGTCGTCTTCTCCGTCGCCGGCGTGAAGTCCGGCCGCGTTACCGCCGGCCTGAGCGCCAAGGGCTCGCGACCGCTCAGGATAGCCTCGGCCGAGAAATATTTCAAGGCGCTGGAGCACGCCGGCGCGGTGGTGAAGGACGCCGAGAGGATGGCGGCGCTGCGCCGCGAGCTGGCCGCCGTTTCCAAACGCGCGAAGCTGGAGGTGGAGGTCGACGAGGAACTGCTCGCCGAGAACCTTTACCTGGTGGAGTACCCGGTCTGCGTGGTTTCGTCCTATTCGCAGGATTTTCTCAAGCTCCCCCCCGAACTGGTGCACCTGGTCATGAAGAAGCAGCTCAAGTTCTTCACCGTGTCCGACGCCAAGGGACGCCTTCAGCCTTATTTCGTCGGCATACGCGACGGCGTCTCCTGCGGGCAGCGCAACGTGGAGGAGGGCTTCCGCAACGTGCTGGAGGCCCGTTTCCGCGACGCTATCTTCTTCTATACCCGCGACCTGGCCGTGCCGCTGGCCGACTTCAACGCCAAGCTCGCGTCGGTCACCTTTCAGCGTGGCCTGGGCTCCATGGCCGACAAGACCGCACGGGTGGAGGCGCTGTCCGCCCGCCTCTGCGGGGCCTCGAAGGAGGCCTGCGCGGAGGACGTCGCCGCCGCCTCCAAGTACGTCTATTCCGACCTGGTCAGCGGCCTGGTCGGCGAGTTCCCCGAACTGCAGGGCACGATGGGCGGCTATTACGCCGCCAACGCCGGCCTGCGGGAGACCGCGGCACGGGCCGTGGGCGAGTTCTACTGGCCGGCGTCGGCCAAGTCGCCGCTGCCGTCGTCCGTAGAGGGCGCCATAGTCTCGCTGGCCGGCAAGCTGGACACGCTGGCCGCCGACTTCTATACCGGCCAGATCCCCACCGGCAGCGCGGACCCTCACGGCCTGCGCCGCCAGGCGCTGGGCGCGGTGCGCATCGTGCTGGAGAAGGGGTTCAGGCTGGACTGCGGCGCGCTGGACGCGGCCCTGAAGCCTTTCGCCGGGATGCTGCCGGAAGCGCGCAAAGACCTGCCCGCCCGCCGAGAGGCCCTGCTCGATTTCATCTGGCAGCGCGCCGAGGCCGTCTTCGCCGAGGAAGGCCTGCGCTTCGACGAGATCAAGGCGGTGCGCGAGTTCTTCATGAGCGGCGGCGACCTGCTGGACTGCCGCGCGCGCATAAAGGACATCAACTCGCTGCGGTCCAACCCGGATTTTTCCGGCATCGCGGCGGCCTTCAAGCGCGCCAAGAACATACTCAAGCAGGCCAAGGCCCCGCTGAGCGGTTCTCCCGACGAGGGACTTTTCGAGAAGGACGAGGAACGGGCCTTGCATGGCGATATCATGGCCATGGGCGGCAGGCTGAAGGAACACGTCGCGGCGCGCGATTACGCCAAAGGGCTGTCCGAGCTGCTGGCGATAAAGCCCAGCCTCGACAACTTCTTCGACAAGGTCATGGTCATGGCCGAGGACCCGAAGGTGCGCGACAACAGGCTCAACCTGGTGAGATCGCTGGTGGGCCTGGTCGAGGGCGTGGCCGACCTGTCCCAGCTCCAGTCATAAAGGGAGACCATGAAGGATATAAAGACGCTCTTCCGCAACAACCGGTCCTGGGTCTCGTCGGTAAGATCGGCCGACCCGGAGTTTTTCCGGAAACTGGTCCGCCAGCAGAAGCCCAAGTATCTCTGGATAGGCTGCGCCGACAGCCGCGTGCCGGCCAACGAGATAGTCGGCCTGCTGCCCGGCGAGCTATTCGTTCACCGCAACGTCGGCAACGTGGTGGTGCATACCGACCTCAACTGCCTTTCGGTCGTACAGTACGCCGTCGACATACTCAAAGTGGAGCACGTTATAGTCTGCGGCCATTACGACTGCGGCGGCGTGAAGGCGGCCATGGAGCGCAAGTCCCACGGCCTGATAGACAACTGGCTGCGCCACATACAGGACGTGGAGGAAAAGTTCGCCGGGGACCTTTCGGGGTTGGTCCGGAAAGCGGCCGAGGACCGGCTCTGCGAACTGAACACCGCCGAGCAGATGCGCAATGTCTGCCGCACCACCATGCTCGAGAGGGCCTGGGACGACGGCCGCCGCGTGTCGGTGCACGGTTTTATTTACGGGATAAAGGACGGCAGGCTCAAGGACCTGGGCATAACCTGCTCTTCGCGGGCCCAGGCGCGCGCCCTCGAGGGGCGGCGGCCCCGCCTCAGTTGACGTCGCCCAGGTAGACGGGGCCGCTCAGCCGGCCTGAAAGAGATATCAGTTTTTTGAGAACGGAAGGGTAGAGCCGTATATTTTTCAGCCGCTCCAGCGGCATCCAGACCGCCCCGGTCTGCCGGACGTCCGGCAGACGGGCGGTCCTCTTTTTCCCCTCGTAGCGGCAGGCGAACATTATCTCCACCTGGTGGAAATCCTTGTCCCACTTCGCGAACTCGTGGTTGCGCCCGACGTAGTCGCGTATGTAGCGGGGCCTGAGCGGCTCGACCAGGACGCCGGTCTCCTCCAGGCATTCCCGGCGCAGGGCGTCGGGAAGTGTCTCAACGTTCTTCTGTCCCCCTCCCGGCAGCAGGTAATACGTTCCCCACGGGTCCCTGGCGCGCATCAGCAGCAGGCGCCCGTCCTTTACGACGAGGGCCTTGGCGGAAAGACGTACTTTTTTATCGCGCGTTATCATAGCGGAGCCTAGAAAGGGTAGCCCACCCGCACTATCATGTTGGTCCCCTCCGAGCCGAAAGCCAGGTCGGCCGCGGCCACCACCTGCGGGCGCAGAAGCAGGCGCAGCGAAAGCCCGGGGCCGTAGCGGAGGTGCCCCGTGGAGAAATGCGAGGGGTCGGAGAAGACCGAGCCGGCGTCTATGAACGCCGCCATCTCCACCTCCCGCAGGAACTTAAGGTAGGGGACCCGCGACAGCGTGATGCGCTCTTCCAGGTTGATAACTATCTTGCCCCGGTCGGTGAACCTGCCGTCGCCGGCCATGCGCAGGCCGGTGGTCTCGCCCAGCTGCACCTGCGCGTAGAAGGGCAGCTCGTCGCCCCGCTGGAACTTGAGCTGGTAGCGCAGAGCGGTGACGAAGCGTCCCCTGCCCCTGTAATTGAAGTAGTGCTTGAACTCCGCGTTATAGACGCGGTAATTGTAGTCCGAGCCGAGCGCCCTGGCCGAGTAGAGTATGGAGAAGGTCGCCATCGTGCCTATCTTGGGCAGAAAGGGATGGTCGGTGTCGTCGTATAGTATGGAGAGGCGGTTGGCGTGGAAGAGCCGCGCTTTTTCGGCGGCGGCGTAATCGGCCGGGTACAGATCGCAGACCTGCGGCACTCCCAGCACCGGACCTTCCTGCGCCTGCTGACGGTAGAGCGAGTGGTTGAGCTCGACGAAGAGGTGTTTTCGCACGGGCAGGGAGGCCGTGAACTCCTCCCCTTCCTTGAGTATCGCGTAATTGGCCTTGTCCGCCTTCAGTGAGTCGTTGCCGTAGCCGTAGAAAGAGGGTTTGCCCGTGACGCGGTGAACCACGTCCAGGCTGAAGCGCGCGTCGCTGTTGAGGACGCCGGGCCTGTAGAAATAGAAATAGGCCTCGTTCTCCACCCGTCGGGAGACCGAGCCGCGGAACATCACGATGCTCTTGTCGTCGGGAAAGAAGTACTGCTTGTAGCCGAAAGTGGCGCCGAGGTTCTCGTTGTAGCTCACCGACGGGGCCATGACGTAATCCACCCCGGTCCTCTGCGCGTTCCAGACGGCCCATACCGGCATCACTCCGATGTTGAGCCCGAGGTCCTTGCTCGCCTCGGCTATCGGGAGCGGCAGTATCGGCCCCTTCTCCGTGTCGATGACCAGCGTATCGAGAACGCGGTTGAAAAGGTTGGGCGGGTAGCCGGTGGCCGGCTCCTGCAGGGGCTTGGCTATTTCGTTCCTGGTCGGCGGGGGCGGCGGCTTGTCGGTCGGCCCCGGCGTGCGGGTGCGGGGTCCGGTCTGCGCCCAGGCGGCGGGCGCCGTCAGCAGCAGCAGGGAGAATGAAATTGCTTTCAGCATCCGGGCCCCGGCCCGGCCGGGAGGCGTTTGGCGACGGGCATCTTCCGCCCCTGGCCGAAGGCCCTGCGAGTGACTTTGAGACCGATGGGGAGCTGCCGGCGCTTGTATTCGTTGAGGGTTATCCTGGCGGCTATGCGCAGGGCCTCTTTCGCGGGAAGCCCGGCGCGCGCCGCCGCTTTCCCGGGCGGCAGGCCGTCCTCGACGAGGAGCTCCACCAGCCGGTCCAGTTTGTCGTAGGGAGGCAGGTCGTCCTGGTCCCGCTGGCCGGGCTTGAGCTCGGCCGTCGGCGGCCGCTTCATTATCGACGCCGGTATCTCCGGGTAGAGGGCCGAAAGGGCGTAAACCCTGCCTTTAACCAGGTCGGCCAGCGGGGCCAGCGCCCCGGCGGTGTCGCCGTAGAGCGTGCAGTAGCCCATAGCTATCTCGGACTTGTTGCCCGTGGCCAGCGCCAGGGCCCCGTGCTCGTTGGCGCGCGCCATCAGCAGGGTGCCGCGGACGCGCGACTGCAGGTTCTGGAGCGTAATATCGATCCTGGCGTAGGGATTCCTGCGTCCCAGCGCCGCGGCGAAAGTCCCGTATAGCGGGTCTATCGGTATGGTCTCGTGGTTTATCCCCAGCGAGCGGGCGAGACGAAGCGCGTCGGCGACGCTGCGTTTCTCCGTGAACCGGGAAGGCATCAGCAGCGCCGTCACATTGCCGGGGCCCAGCGCGTCGGCCGCCAGGCAGGCGACCAGCGCCGAGTCGATGCCGCCGCTGAGGCCCAGCACGGCCCGCGAAAAACCCATCTTGGCGAAATAGTCGGCTATACCCAGCTTCAGCGCCGTACGCAGTTCGGCGTTCTCGCCGGGCGCGAAACGGGGCGCGGGGACGCCGTGCCGCATGTTCCCCGCGGCGGGGTTCCCCGTGCCGAAGAGGAGCAGGTCCGGCGCGAAGGAGCGGGCCGCCGCGATGACCCTCCCCTTCCCGTCCAGCGCCAGGCTGTTGCCGTCGAAGATCAGGTCGTCGTTGGCGCCGCACTGGTTGGCGTAGGCCAACGGCCGCCCGAGACCCCGCGCCACGCGCGAGAGTATGGAGAGCCTCTCCGCGGGTTTCCCGAGATAATAAGGAGAGGCGGAGAGGTTGAGATAGATGTCCGCGCCTTTCTTCTTAAGGCCGGCCAGCGGGCTGCCGCCGTAAAGTTCGCGCCACGGCAGCAGGGCGGTCCCCGCCCAGATATCCTCGCAGATGGTGACGCCCAGCCTGGCGCCTTTGAACTTAAGCGGCTCGTTGGAGGCCGCGGGTTCGAACCAGCGCGATTCGTCGAAGATGTCGTAGGTCGGCAGCAGGGACTTGAACCTGCGTCCGGCTATCCGCCCCTTGTGCAGCAGCGCCGCGCCGTTGAGGAGGCGGCGTCCGCGCGGGGAGGGATTGAAATCGGCGTAGCCGATCAGGCAGGCCGTGCCGCGGGTCCGGGCGGCCAGGGCTTCGAGCGCCCTCAGGTTCTCCCGCACGAATTCCGGGCGTTCCAGCAGGTCCAGCGGCGGGTAGCCGGTCAGCGCCAGTTCGGGGAAAAGGACCAGTTCGGCGCCGGCCGTCTCCGCCCGGCGGAGCAGGTCCAGCGCCCTGTCGGCGTTGCCCTTTATGTCCCCCACTACCGGGTTCGTCTGCGCTATGGCTATCTTCATGGCCCCTATTATAGGAAAAGCGGCCCCCCGGCACAAAAAAAGAGGCCGCCACTGAGGTTGATCTGTGTCAAATAATTTTTTCGGCGTGATTGAAAAATAACGGAAACATATGCTAATATTCTTCAACGCCTTTTTGTTCTAATCCTTCAAAAATGCGATTTTCCAGGAGGTAGTTCAATGCTTAATATCTCGATGAAGATGATGCTGGAGGCCGGTGTTCATTTCGGCCACCAGACCTACAGATGGAATCCCAAGATGGCCCGCTTCATATTCGGCGAGCGCAACGGGATACACATCCTCGACCTGCAGAAGACGGTCAGGGAACTCAAGAAGACCTACGCGCACGTCAAGGATTCCGCCAAAGCCGGCGCCAAGTTCCTCTTCGTGGGCACCAAGAAACAGGCCAAGGACATAATCCGCGAGGAATCCGCCCGCGCCGAAGTTTCCTGCGTCTACGAGAAGTGGCTGGGCGGCACGCTCACCAACTTCGACACCATCAAGCGTTCCATCAAGCGTCTCGAGGAGCTCGAGAAGCTCGAGAGCGACGGTCTCTTCAAGGTCATGTCCAAGAAAGAGGTCTCCCGCCTGAGCAAGGAGATGGAGCGCCTGCTTAAGCTGCTCTCCGGCATCCGCCATATGAAGTCGCTGCCCGACATCATGTTCGTGATCGATCCCGTCGAGGAGATGGGCGCGATACGCGAGGCCCGCAAGCTCAAGATCCCGATAGTCGCGGTCTGTGACACCAACTGCGACCCCGACCTGATAGACTGGTCCGTGCCCGGCAACGACGACGCCGCCCGCTCGATACGCCTTTTCTGCGGCGCCATGGCCGACGCCGTCATCGAGGGACGCAAGGAGGCCGAGGAGGCCAGGATGATCGCCCACCAGCAGGCCCAGGAGCAGGCCGCCGTCACGGAGGCCGAGCAGATGCAGCAGCAGGTGGACC
>JAVVFK010000045.1:0-6296 GCA_032251015.1 Elusimicrobiales bacterium | reverse complement strand
CGCAGACCAGGCCGTCGAGCAGCCCGCCGAGGAGCCCGTCCGCACGGAGGAGTGAGCCGGCGCGCGAGCGCCGCGGTATTTACCTATTCTTAAGGAGACATCATGAGCGTTGTTATCAAGAGCGAACAGGTTATGACCCTGCGTTCCAAGACGGGCGCGGGCATCATGGATTGCAAGTCGGCCCTTAACGAGTCGCAGGGCGATCTAGATAAGGCCGTGGAGATACTCCGCAAGAGGGGACTGGCCGGGCTGGCCAAGCGCGCCGGCCGCGAGATGAAGGAAGGCGTGGTCGCCGTCAAGACCTCCGCCGACGGGTCCAGGCACGCGATGGTGGAGATCAACTGCGAGACCGACTTCGTCGCCAAGAACCAGGACGTGCTGGCGCTGGCCGGAGAGCTCTGCGCGACGATGCTGGAGAAGCCGGATTACGGCAACCCCGCGGACAGCGCGGACGCTAAAGAGCGTTTGCAGGCCTTGGCTATGAAGCTGGGCGAGAACATGCAGATCCGCCGCGGCGTGGTCCGCGGTTCCGCCGGGACCGTCGCCAACTACTACCTGCACTCCGATTCCAGGAAAGCCTGCCTGGTCGAGCTCGGCTTCGCCGGCGACCCGGCCAAGGCCCGCGAAGGCCTGGCCGCCCTGGCCAAGGAGATAGCGATGCAGGCCGTGGCGATGAGCCCGAAGTACCTGCGCCGCGAGGACGTCCCGGCCGAGGTCGTGGAGCAGGAGAAGGAGATCTACAAGGCCAAGACCGTCAAGGACGAGGAGGACGCCAAGGCGCGGGCCGAAGAGACCGGCAAGCCCTGGAAGCCAAAGCCGCCGGAAGCCGTCGAGAAGATGCTGCAGGGCCGCGTCAATAAGTTCTACCAGGAGATCTGCCTCCTCGAGCAGGTCTCGATACGCGACTCCAAGAAGACGGTGTCGCAGTTCGTCAAGGACTCCGAGAGTCCCCTCGGCGGCGCCATCACGGTGAACAGCTTCGACTGCTACCTCGTGGGAGTCGAATGAAGTACCGGAGGATACTCCTCAAAGTGTCCGGAGAAGCCCTCGCCCGCAGGGGCGGGGGCCACTCCATCTCCCCCGACTCGCTGACTTTCATAGCCGGCGAGATAGCGAAAGCGGTCCGCAAGGACCTGCAGCTGGCCATAGTCATCGGCGGCGGTAATATCTGGCGCGGGGCCACGGACGGCCTCGGCATGATAAACCGCGTCACCTCCGACAACATGGGCATGCTCGCCACCGTCATAAACGCGATGGCGCTGCAGTCCGCCCTTGAGCACCGCGGCGTGGCCACCCGCGTGCAGACCGCCATAGAGATCTCGCGCCTCGCCGAGCCGTTCATACGCCGCCGCGCCATACGCCATCTCGAGAAGGGCCGCGTCGTTATCTTCGCGGGCGGCACCGGCAATCCCTATTTCACCACCGACTCGGCGGCCGCGCTGCGCGCCGCGGAGATCGGGGCCGACGTCATCTTCAAGGCCACGCAGGTCGACGGCGTATATACGGGCGACCCCAAGAAGGACCCCAAGGCGAAGCTCATCAAGGATATCACCTACATGAAGGCCATCGAGCGCAGGCTGCGTTTCATGGATACCAGCGCTCTGAGCATCTGCATGGACAACGATATCCCGATACTGGTCTTCGACCTGCACAAGCCCGGCAACATAAAGCGCGCCGCGGGAGGGGAGCGGGTCGGGACCCGCATCGTCAATGACTGAGAAAGAGAAGATCGCCGCGGCCGTGAAGGACCACCGGGAACTGCTCGGCTGGTTCGAAGATTCCGCCCCCCTCCTCGCCGGGATGGCGGCCGCCGTCTCCGCCGCTTTCGCGGCCGGGGGCAGGCTGCTGATCTGCGGCAACGGCGGCAGCGCGGCCGACAGCCAGCATATCGCCGGCGAATTCGTGGGCCGGTTCAAGCGCGAACGCCGCGCCGCGGCCGCGATAGCGCTGACATCCGATACCTCCATACTCACCTGCCTCGGCAACGACTACGGCTTCGACACGGTTTTCGAACGCCAGGTGGAGGCCTACGGCCGCCCCGGCGACGTGCTGCTGGGCATCTCCACCTCGGGCGACAGCGCCAACGTCGTCAAAGCGGCGGTGAAGGCGAAGGCCCAGGGCATGAAGGTTCTCGGTTTCCTGGGCCGCGGCGGCGGCAAGCTGGCGCCGCTCTGCGACGTCGCTTTCTCGGTCCCCTCCAAGGATACCCCCCGCGTTCAGGAGATGCACGGCCTGGCCATGCACTGCTTCTGCGCGCTGGTGGAAGAGACCCTCTGACCCCGTTTCCTGTCCCTGACCCCTCATTTTTAATATAATTGATATCAAGGCGCGGCTCCGGCCGCGCCGCATTCCCGTTTGCAAGGAGCGTGCTTATGGAAGGGGTGAACGACGTTATTTCCGGGGCCGAAGAGACCATGAAGGCGAAGGTGGATAAATTTAAACGCGAGCTGACCTCGCTGCGCACGGGGCGCGCCAATCCCCAGCTCCTCGACTCCATCTACGTCGAATATTACGGTTCCCGCGTCCCGCTCAAGCAGGTCGCCGCCGTCTCCATCCCCGAGTCCCGCACCCTGGAAGTGCGCGTCTGGGACAAGGGCGCCGTGGACGCCGTCGAGTCCGAACTGCGCAAGATGGACCTCGGGACCTCCCCCGCCCGCCAGGGCGACGTCATCCGCATCAACCTGCCTCCGATGACCGAGGACCAGCGCAAGAAGATGGTCAAGGTCGTCCACTCCATGGGAGAGGACGCCCGCGTGGCCATACGCAACGAGCGCCGCGACGCGATGGAAAAGATCAAGAAGGCCGAGAAGGCCAAGGAGATCTCCGAGGACGATACCAAGCGTCACGAGGTCAGCGTGCAGAAGCTCACCGACACCTACGTGAAGATGATAGACGACGTGGCCGTCTCCAAGGAAAAGGAACTGCTCACCGTCTGACGATGTCCCGATCCCGCGCAGAAGACGAACTCGACCCCGCCCGGGTCCCCGCGCATGTCGCCATAATCATGGACGGCAACAGGCGCTGGGCCCGGGCGCGGGGCCTGCCCGCCGCGGCCGGCCACGCCGAGGGAGCCCGTTCGCTTAAGGCCGTGACGGCCGCCGCCCGGGACGCCGGGGTCAAGGTCCTGACGGTCTACGCCTTCTCCACCGAGAACTGGGCGCGGCCCAAGCTGGAAGTGCGGGCCATCATGACGCTGCTTTGCCGCGCGCTGCGGGAGTACGCGAAAGAGATGAAGACGAAAGGCGTGCGGCTGACCTTCAGCGGCCGCCTCGACGAGATGCCCGCCGCCGTCAGGAAGCAGGCCGAGGAGACCGCGCGCCTGCTGGAAGGCGGCCGCGACATCACTCTCAATATCGCGCTCAACTACGGCGGACGCAGGGAGATAGTCGACGCCGTCAACGCGCTGCGCGCCGATAAGAAAGGCCCGGTGACGGAACAGGATATCGCCCGCGGTCTCTACACCTGGCCGCTGCCGGACCCCGACCTGCTGATACGCACCTCGGGCGAGATGCGCATCTCGAATTTCCTGCTCTGGCAGACCGCGTATTCCGAATTTTACGTGACCGACACGCTCTGGCCGGCCTTCAAGGGGCCGCAGTTGGTGGAGGCGCTGCTGGACTACCAGCGCCGAGACAGAAGGAAAGGAACCTAAGGAGCCCCGATGCTGCTTCCCCGCATACTCACCGCCATTATCGGCATACCGCTCGTGGTGTACCTCGTCAACCTCGGGGGCATACCCTATTCCATCTTCATCCTGGCGATAATAGCCCTCTCGCTCTATGAATACGCGACGCTGATGCGCATGGGGTCCCGGCCCGTCCAGGTCCCCGTGCTGATGGTCTTCGGCCTGCTGCTGCCGGCGGCCATGTCGCTGGGCGATATCGGCGTCTACCGCGAGGGCGGCGACAATTACGCGGGCCTTTTCCTGGTGCTGCCGGCGCTGGCGGCCTTCACCGCCGAGTTCTTCTACAGGCAGAAGTACCTGGAGCGCATCGCCTTCACGCTGATGGGCGTCTACGGCCTGGCCTGGCCGCTCTGGCACATGTCCGCGCTGCGCGACCTGCGGCCCGACGGCAAGGGCCTCACTTTCCTGATGCTGGTCACCGTCTGGTTCATGGACACCGCCGCCTACGCGGCGGGCCGGGCCTTCGGCAGCCGCCAGCTCTCGTCGATAAGCCCCAAGAAGACCTGGGAGGGCGCCATAGCCGGTTTCGCCGGGGCTTTCATAGCCGTCTTCGCGATACGGGTCTTCATGAAGGACACGCTCAGTGTGCCGCTGGCGCTCTGGCTGGCCGCGGCCATAGGCATCGGCGGCCAGCTCTCGGACCTCGCCGAGTCCATGATCAAGCGCGCCGTCGGCGCCAAGGATTCCTCGTCGCTGCTGCCCGGCCACGGCGGCATCCTCGACAGGTTCGACTCCTATATTTTCGTGGCGCCGCTGATCTATTACATAGTCGTGATCGCGAGGTAGGATGAAAAGAGTAGCGATACTGGGTTCCACCGGCTCGATAGGGCGCAGCGCCCTTGCGGTAGTGCGCGCCCACCCGAAGGAATTCCAGGTCGTCGCCGTGGCGGCCAACTCCAACGTCAAGGAACTCCTGCGGCAGGTCTACGACTTCAAGCCTAAATACGCCGCGGTCTTCGGCCACGAGGCCCACGAAGCGGCGCGCGACATCATGCCTCGCGGCGTGAAGCTGCTCCCCCCCGGCGTGGAGGGGCTGACCGAGATGGCCGCGCTCGGCGAGGCGGACGTCGTGCTCAACGCCGTCTCCGGTTCCGTCGGTTTCGCCCCGCTGGTCGCCTCGATACGGGCCTCCAAGCATATCGCGCTGGCCAACAAGGAGCCGATGGTGATGGCCGGCGAGACCATCATGCGCGAGGTCTGGCGCTGGAAGGCGAAGCTGCTGCCCGTCGATTCGGAACCTTCCGCCATCTTCCAGTGCCTGGAGGGGCTCAGGACCCGGGACTACGCCTCCGTGATCTCGCGCGTTTTCCTGACGGCCTCCGGCGGGCCGTTCTATAAGACCCGGGGCAGCCTGGCCGCGGTGAAGCCCGAGCAGGCGCTCAGGCATCCGCGCTGGAAAATGGGCCCCAAGATCACGGTGGACTCGGCCACGCTGATGAACAAGGGCCTCGAGGCCATAGAGATAAAGAATTTCTTCTCGCTCCCGTTCAAGACCATAGAGGTCCTGATACACCCGCAGTCCATAGTCCATTCGGCCGTGGAGCTCAGGGACGGCTCGGTGCTGGCGCAGATGTCGCTGCCCGACATGAAGCTGCCCATACAGTACGCGCTGACCTGGCCCGACCGTCTGAAATGCCCGGTGAAGCCCCTGAACCTCTGCGAGATAAGCAAGCTCGATTTCTTCAAGCCGGACTTTAAACGCTTCGAGTGTCTGGCGCTGGCTTTCGAGGCGGCGAAGAAAGGCGGCCTCTATCCCGCGGTGCTCAACGCCGCCAACGAGGTCGCCGTCGAGCGCTTTCTCGCCGGAGCGATCCCTTTCACGTCGATACCGAAGGTGGTGGAGGGCGCGCTGTCGGCCGGAAAGTGGCGGCCTTCCCCCCACCCGCCGAATTTCTCGGAGGTCATAGAGGCCGACGAATGGGCGCGTACCAAGGCGGCGGAGATAGCCGTCGGCGGGCGCCGCGGAAAGATAAAGAGGTAAAAACATGATAACTTCGATAATAGCCGTTCTGATAACTTTCGGGCTGGTGATATTCCTGCACGAACTCGGACATTTCCTTGTCTGCCGCGCCGCGGGCATAAAGGTAGAGGCCTTTTCCTTCGGCTTCGGCCCCGAGCTCTGGGGCCGCACCAGCGGGCCCACCCGCTACTCCGTGCGCGCTATCCCGCTGGGCGGCTACGTCAAACCGGCCGGCGAGAACATAGAGGAAGTCACCGGCAATCCCGACGAGTATTTCTCCAAGCCCTGGTACACCCGCCTGGCCGTGGTCTTCGCCGGCCCGACGATGAATTACATTCTCGCCTTCTTCCTGTTCGCCGGCGTCATCATGGTAATGGGCGAGCCGGTGCCTTCGAACGAGCCGGTCATAGCCGAGCTCAACGCCGGCTACCCCGCCGAGCGGGCGGGCATACTGCCCGGCGACCGGGTGATCTCGGTGGACGGCAAGCCCGTCGCCACCTGGCAGGAGATGGCGGCGATAATACGCTCGAGCCCCGAGCGCGGCGTCGCGCTGGTTTACGAGCGCGAGGGCGCGCGGCAGGAGCTGAGCATAACCCCGCAGCGCGACCCGAGCGGCAAGATCGGCCTCATCGGCATAGCCCCCGGCATCGG
>JAVVFK010000459.1:0-613 GCA_032251015.1 Elusimicrobiales bacterium | reverse complement strand
GGAGAACATCTGGGGCTCGGTCCCCAGCGTCGTCGAGATGCAGTCCGAGGGCGGCGCAATCGGCGCGGTCCACGGTGCATTGCAAGCCGGCTCTCTGGCGACGACGTTCACCGCGTCGCAGGGCCTGCTGCTGATGATCCCCAACATGTACAAGATCGCCGGGGAACTGACCAGCTCGGTTTTCCACATCGCCGCCCGCACGGTGGCCACCCATGCCCTGTCCATCTTTGGGGATCACAGCGACGTCATGGCCGTACGGGCCACCGGCTGGGCGCTGCTGGCCAGCAACTCGCCCCAGGAGGTCATGGATCTGGCCCTGATCTCCCAGGCCGCCAGCCTGGAAGCACGGGTACCGTTCGTGCACTTCTTTGACGGTTTCCGGACCAGCCACGAGATCAACATCGTCGAGGAGCTCACCCGTGCCGATCTGAGGGCCATGATCGACGACGAGCTGGTCCTGGCCCACCGCAACCGTGGCTTCAGCCCCGAGCGCCCCTTCATCCGGGGCACGGCCCAGAACCCCGACGTCTTTTTCCAGGCCCGCGAGACGGTCAACCCCTTTTACCTGAACCTACCCGAGATCGTCCAGGGGCAGATGGACAGATTCGCCGAG
>JAVVFK010000458.1:0-617 GCA_032251015.1 Elusimicrobiales bacterium | reverse complement strand
GGAGCCCGAGCTGCTGGACCAGCTCCCGGACTTCAAGCGGCGCCTGGAATGGTTCTTGAACAACCGTCCCGATCTGGCCGCGCTGGTCTCGCACTGGGACGAGCCCGGCCGCGGCAATCGCCGCCTGCTGTCGCTGCTGCGCGGTCATCGCATGAAACGACTGCTCACGCGCATGCTCGATGAGAGCGAGTTCCTGTCGGACTTCGGAGTGCGTTCGCTTTCCCGCGTTCACCTCGAGCAGCCCTATGTGTTTGACCATACCAAGGAACCGATCCATGTGCACTATGAGCCGGGCGAGTCCGAGACGGAGGCCTTCGGCGGCAATTCCAACTGGCGCGGCCCGATCTGGTTCCCGGTCAATTTTCTGCTGGTGACCTCATTGCGCCGCTTCGCCGAATACTACGGCCCGGAGTTTCGCATCGAGTATCCGACCGGCTCGGGAACCCTGGTCTCCATCGACGAGGTGGCCGATGCCCTAGCTGAACGCCTGACCCGGCTGTTCCGGCGTGACGACAGCGGCCGCAGACCCAGCTTCGGTGCGCAGGAAAAATTTCGCAGCGATCCGCATTTCCGCGATCACCTGCTGTTCTACGAATACTTTCACGGTGACACCGGGC
>JAVVFK010000457.1:0-624 GCA_032251015.1 Elusimicrobiales bacterium | reverse complement strand
GGATCGAGTTGACGGTGTGTCGCGGGTGCAGCGCGTCGTAGGGGTCCTGGAAGACCATCTGGGTGCGGCGGAAACACGCCTTGCTGCGTCTGCGGGCCAGGGGGGCGCCGTCGATGCGGAGCTCTCCCTCCCAGTTGCGCTGCAGCCCGCTGATGCAGTTGAGCAGGGTAGACTTGCCGCAGCCGGACTCCCCGACCAGGCCGAACACCTCGTTGCGGCCCACACTGAAGGACACCGAGTCCAGCACCCGGTGGGCCGCCGCACCCTTGCCGAAAACCACGCTCAGGCCGTTTGCCTCGATCACGGGTGTCACGGGGCACCCGGTGTGGGCTCGGCCCAGGTGGGACAGCGTTCGAGCACCGCCAGGCGGCGGCTCGGCCGGTCGATGCGCGGAACCGACCCGAGCAGCCCGCGGGTGTACGGGTGCCGGGCCTGGTCGAGTTCCCCGGCGCGACACTCCTCGACGATGCGCCCGGCGTACATGACCAGGATGCGCTCGCAGAACGTCGCGACGAGTTCCAGATCGTGGCTGATGAACACCAGGCCCAAGCCCATTTCCCGGACCAGATCGTCGAGGATGGCCAGCACCTGCATGCTCACCGTCGCGTCGAGGGCGGAGGTGAT